>NZ_CP016541.2 GCF_001186155.3 Planococcus versutus
AGTCAATTTTCTTCTCTGGCTCTTTTGCTTTGTCCCATTACTTTTCTCAAAATCAATCTATCATAAATGTTGTTTCACAATGATTTTGAAAAGAAATGGGGATGAAGAAAAATGACAGGTTTCAAATTGGCAATTTACCAGGACACTCTGGAGATTCAGAAACGTTACCACAACAGAAAAATTCATATTGAAAAAAAGATGGAGGAAATCCCAAAACAATATGAGGCGATATTCGGAGATACAAGAACTATTGCTGCAGCACAGGTCAAGTAATTGGCACAGAGGCCATGCTTGATTATTTGTACATCTCACTGACTGAACAGCAAGTTAAGAAAACAACGTGGGAACGCCGATTAGCAGCTATTAGAAAATACTTGAGTGTCATTCATAAAATAGAGCTCAAAGGAGAAGCAGGAGTGGCATATGAGCTTTCGGGATACGAAAAATGTATCAGGAAGATCAATACGCTCATTTGACTCAAGTTCGAGGAAAGTCAGCCATTGATAAGAAAGAGTTGACGGATATGCTCGATCGTCTCCCGATAAGAGCAAAGGCGATTTGTCTAGTTAATCTAATAACCGCTAACAGACCAAGCGAAATGGTGCGTTTAAAAATAAACGATTTCGATTTGAAAAACAAATGCGTACATTTTATTGAAGAAGCAAAAAAATGGCACACTAAGCGACTCACGCCGGAAGTTATCTATGCAATCGATGTTTATATACGTGAATACCATCTTAAAGCAGACAATTATTTCGGGGAGAGTGTATAAGAATGGACGCTATGAAGCACAGCAATCAGTGAAATCGGGTATTATCAGTTTTTGCAACGCTGGACTGGGCTTACGGGATACAATTTCCGGAAAAGCCAAGTGGTGGCCATGCATGCAGCAGGCGCTGATTTACCGACTATTGCACAGCAAACAGGACATCAATCACTTGAAACGTTAATTCAGCACTATCTTACAGTGTCCGAAGTAACCGTAGACAAGTATTTATAAACACAACATTGAAATGAATTTAAGAAATTAAAAATAGTACAGGACAGCTGTATTTTGCGGCAGCCCTGTCCTGTTTTACAATCAAGATATCTACTCATTCAACTACCAGTAGTTATATTTTTTTACTTTAAGAGATAATTTGCATAGGATTTAAAGAAACCCAATAACCGTAGTATAAAAAGGTTGCTGGGTTTCTTGAATTATATACTTGGTCCATCGCAGCTACCGATTATCCGGTGATATGTTAACTGAACCCTCTTATAGAGTTTAAAAATCAAGCTGTTGCAAAGATCATTTTCAAGAGAATTTTGATTAATTTATTTTCTCGTTGTTTGGAAAGCTTTGTTTAAATTGAACTAGTTCTTCAAATAGATAAAGATTTAAAACTTAATTTCTATTTTCTCTTCTTATCGAGTTTGGAAGCATCACATCAATCTCTTTCTGAAAAAGTCTGCTCTTCTTCTGTTTTTAGAGCTTTTTGTGCTTCCTTATAACTCTTCGCATCGGTTCTTGGGATTGAGCATAAATTTCTGCTGTCCTATTTGCAAATCATCTCTTCGTTCCATTACATCAGTTGACTCTAGCAAGTCAAAATCTGTGAGTAATGAAACGTATTCCTCCTTATCTTCCACAGTGCATCAGCAGCTTTCTGATGTGACTGAGCTGTTTCAACTAAGTCGAAGTTTTTGGTATAGGCATTTAATATCAACAAAGCAATGGAAATAACAGCTCCCACAATACTGGCAATTACCTCGTAAGACGAAATAATTGCCAAGAAACTTCCTGTGGTTAAGGCTGACAATATAATCTGCCAAACTTTGATTGTATTATTTTTCGACATAAGTCGGTGAACGATTTTATTATGACAAGTTAATGTATAAACTAATCGTCCATATGCTTCTCTAATTTGGGATTCCAGTTTATAACCTTGACTATCCAGGGAATTTCGTTCCATATATTTCCCTCCACTTTACCTTAGATGAGTAGGGCCGATCATTAGATTCATGATTAATAGCTTCTAGAGAAAGATTATAAGCTACAGAAGCTTTATTTTGAAAATTGCCGCCCTTCCAAACATAACGACCACTGCCCGGTGCTAACCAGTATAGCTTTTCTTTATCTAAATCCTTCAAAAATTTAAAGAAATCTCTACTCATATAATCATAGTAAAGAAAAGATTTATCTTTATGTTCCCAATCGCTCAAGAACCTATAAGCAAGCGTGTCAATTAAGATCCCACTTATAGGAACGCTACATTCGGCTTTCCAAGAGCGTGCCATTCTGCACAATCTTTTTAAATTTTTATTTGTAGTTTTATTTAAATTATACATGGCCTCAATTTCTTTTTTGGATCAGTAGATTTCCAGCTCCCCCCATTGTTGGTGTCTGGGTAAGTGTAGCTACCACCGTCATTGATAAATGCAGGAACAATTTCAAAACTGATTCCGTCCGAAAAGTTAATTGCAATCACTTGTCCATCCCCATTTAGATGCGATGTGCTATATGTCTTTTCCAATTCATTTTTTACTTCTTGCAATAAAGCAGATTGTCCATTACCAGTATAATCGTTAAATTTTTTATACGTTTGATAAGGTAATTGAACCATTACATCTATATCACTGGTCCATATTTTTGTTCCACGACCGTAAGAACCTACATAAAAACTATTTGCCGTCTCAGATGTACTTCCTCTATACGCTGTATTTATCCGTTTAGTTATTTGTTTATAGCGATATTGTATTTTGTTAACATTATCACTACTCATTCTTAGATTAGAACAAAATGTAGAAAAGTAATCACTTACAGACACTGGACATAACCTCCTGATTTGATATAACGATTAATGAACTTGAAATACAACTCACATGATATATCATTGTTGAAATTTTAAAATACATAGCTCACTGAAAAGGGCAGTAGATTACCAAAGTAATTATACATTTTTCACGATTCAATATACTCATTTTAGCATAAATTCCCAACTAAAAAAGAATATGAAGTTAATTTTTCAAATCAAATCGTTCATAAAAGTCCACCTTTAAGAACACTCTATTATATAGAGGGAACAGCATCAAAAAATGTCATAGTACTTTTAACAGAACAGACCACGATGACTCTTATGATGATTTCGTCATTTGCAGAGGAGGCACGTTCATAGAAGATATCTTCAATTTTGAAAAGTCCACTTACCTTCTCTGTTCCAAAACTCGTCCTTTTCTGGACACGGCATTGGGTGATTAGAAAAGGATCTTTTTTTATGTGTTACGTGTAATAAAACTCTGTACATTATTCTATGTTCACTAACCATTGGTTTTTTATCTTATGGTACAATTAATTTAACGAAAAAGACGAAAGAGTGATTGGATGTTAATTGGATATGCACGGGTCTCAACGGGATTACAAAATTTGGATTTACAGATGGATGCGTTAACTGCTTACGGCTGCGATAAAACAATTTCACGATAAAATGAGTGGCACAAAAAAACAGCGTCCAGGTTTAGAAGAAGCGATTAACTATGCACGTGAAGGAGATACGATTGTTGTTTGGCGATTGGATCGGTTAGGAAGAAACATGCAGGATTTGATTCAACTTGTAAATGCCTTAAATGAACGGGGAGTTACCTTCCACAGTTTGCAGGAAAACTTGACGATGGATAAACGCAATGCAACTGGACAATTGATGTTCCACTTGTTCGCTGCATTTGCGGAATTCGAACGGAACTTGATTGAGGAACGTTCGGCTGCCGGACGGACAGCTGCCAGAGCAAGAGGGCGTCTCGGTGGACGACCGGAGAAGTTTGGCACAAAAGATATTGAAATGATGCGTTCGTTGATTCAAGGTGGGACACCGATTAAAGATGTGGCTGAAAGATGGGGCGTTTCTCGTACCACTATTTATCGTTACTTGGAAAAACAATAAACTTGCACTTTCTAAAATTAAAAGAGGCATAACATGGATTTTAAAATCCATGTTATGCCTCTTTTAGTTTTATATATATTGTTGTAAATTTTTCTCTTTATCGTTAGTAGTGATAATCTTCTATTACAAAAGTTAAAGTAATTACAACTTAACAGTAGAAATAAACCACAAGTGGTCTATTTTAAGATTGTACTTAAAAGCTTATTATCATTAATCAATTTCCCAGACTGATGAGTAATGTTATATTCATCAAAAAAATGCGATATACAAATATTTTTCAAAAGTTTATTGTAAATAAGAAGAATTAAATTGGTGCTTTGGATTTATTTTTCAATTTTAGTTTTTCGGGATTTTTAAATTAAAATAGGAGGTTAATTTTATGAAAAAAAGGTTTTTGATTTTTTTACTTCTTCTCACTTTTACGTTTAGTTCAGTTTACGTTTTTCCCCACTCTCAAAGTGTTTCCGCAGCAAGTGCAAAGCTAGCATATGGTCCGAAAATTGTGGTGGTATGAAACTATATGTTACCAATGTCCATCCTGGTTGGGCAGGCCCAAAATTCCCGAGTAATTCCACACCGCATACTAATGTTCATTTAGACAAAAAAGATTTAAGAGGCCAATGGAAACCATATTATAATTTTCATGTTGTTAGATACATTAAGAAGTCCAAAACATGTATTTACATCTACGAAACGAAGAAAAAGAAAAACTGTTATAGATACGTGTAATTCCACTTCCAATTGGAACGACTTATCAAAAGTAGGAGCAAATGCAATGAAGTCTTTTGCAAAAAGTAGTCTTTCTTTTAATGATCAAACTAGTTTATTTTCAATATTCGCCATAGTTCCTGTAATTCTTTATAAGTTACTTACAGGTGGATATGCTGTAAGACCAGCTTCTGTTGATACAGAGATACTGGTAGAATATAATGAGTCGCTATATATCACTGAACCTCAACCACCTAATGATATATCCGGTTATGACCCTTCAGTAGAGATAGAGTCGGAAACTTTAGGCGGTACAGTCGTCAACAGTACACTTGGAGACGATATTACTAATATAACTGAACTTCCAATAGTAGAATACGAAGAACCAACTACTACCGTAACACCAACACCAGGAACTACATTAACTCCAACACCAACACCAATATATACACCTATATACACAGGTCCATACAAAGAAGATATGTAGAAATTGTATATTTTAAAAAAATAGTTTACAGCTCTCTTTACTTTTCATTTTAATTTCTAATTATAAAAAATGAATATTCACTAGTTAAAGAATTATAATATAGCAAATTATAATGGAGGTTATTTATGGAAAACTTTATTGTATTAGAAGACATTTCTTCTTCCTTTTCTACTTGGAATATGGTTTTAAAAGCCGCGCTCGAACACGCAGATAGTTTTTGTGTAGTTTTTCCGAATGGAGAATATGAGGAAGAAAATCCGTTACTTACAGGGAAATTAGAATTTGAACGTCTACAACTGAAAACAACTCAAAAACCTTGGAGTAATTTAGAGTGGGCAACTGAGTATACTAGTGAACTAAATGAGAGTTCAAAAGCATTTATTCGAAAATATATGTGTTTGACTCCTAGTAAATCAACAGGTACACTATGGAATTTTAGTTTACTTAAAAATGGTGTTGAATTATTGAATGTGCAAGATTTTGAAGTTTGTATCTTAAGTGCAAAAACAGAATTGATAGTTCATTTAAATAAACAAGACGGTGAATGGTTAGATAATTTTTAGTAGTTAAGATGTCCAGTGTTTATAATATAACGTCTGGAATTTTAACTCGAAGATGTTTTATTATATTTTCATATTTCTATTTTAATAAAATCTTCTAAATGATTATCGAATTCTTTAAAGTTCAATGCTATGTGCTGCAAGAAAAACTCTATTAAACATTGATAGTAAAGCAGACGAATAACATTTCGTCTGTTTTTTAATTCTGGCTAAAATTTTTAATAACTATAAATCCCTATTATTTAATGGAATTTTGTAGAATAAAAACAGATTATGGATTTTGCATAAACGTAAGCGTCCAATTATTTGACGCTTACTTATATACATGGTCAGTTTGAGCATTCTATTGAAAATAGGATTAAGTTTTCCCCTCTAATTAAGCCTATTTTTGATGAAGGAATTGACGTTGGAGAAGCAAGCTTCATTTTTTTGAAGAAAAAAGCATACAGTAAAATAGATGCTGATTATTTATTACGATTAAAGATAAGACAAGACTCCAAAGAATATTACTTGAATTTATTTTTGAAAAAAGACAAGTTGTCAAACGACTATATCCTCATCTCTTTCTTTCCTAGATTGAATAATGATTATGAAAAAACTCAAACCAGATTAACACTTTTGTATAGAAAGAAGGAAAACGGAGAGATTGCAGAAGAATTATATGTACATAAAAATTATACTCCGCCATCCTTGCCAGAGATAGAATCTTAGAAAAATAACAAGTACTAGAACAAAAAAAGAACGGCACTGAAGTTATTCGTTAACTTTAGTGCCATTCTTTTTTTGAAGTTTCTTCTATTATAATAGATTTGCTGCCTGTTCTTCGAGTGCTCTTACCAATTTATAAAAACTGGTCTTTTTAACTCCAGCCTGTTGCATGGCTTCCACTGCTGTCAGTTCTTTAGCTTTCCATTTTCTATATACCTCTTTGAATTCCTCTGAAACATAAACTGCGGGTCTGCCAAACTGAATACCATTTTGCAGTGCCAAATCGATTCCTTCACGCTGCCGTTTCCTGATGCGTTCCCGTTCTTCTTCTGCCATCCAGGAAAGAATCTGCAACACCAGATCCGCAATGAACGTTCCCATGCTGTCTTTGTATTGGGTCGTATCCAATAACGGCATATCCAACACCACAATATCCGCTTCAATATTTTTCGTGAGGTCATTCCACTCCTGAAGGATCTCTTCTTTGTTTCGGCCAAACCGATCCAGTGAGTGAATATATAAAATATCGCCTTTACGGATAATCCGTTTGAGCAACTGATAGTTCGCTCGCTCGAAACTCTTTCCGCTTTGTTTGTCCAAATAAATATCCCGATCAGTGATGCCCATTTTTTTCATAGCTTCCAACTGACGGCCTTCATTTTGGTCTTTGCTGCTGACGCGTATGTAACCAAATTTGCGATGTTCCATAATTCACCTCTATAAACGATTATTTCCTCTCATTATACCTGAAAACCGTTCGTAAAAGTGTGTGCAATTTCGTGAACGTTCGTAAAGTCATTTCATACATTTACGAACGTCATTTTCAGCCGTTTTCAGCCGTTTTCAAAGCGTTCGCAAAAGTGTACTTTTACGAACGCTTTTTAATAGCGAAAAGTTAATACGTATTCATCTATCATTTAAAATTCAGAATGGTAAAATAAGTATATAAACTAGATAAGGTTACCGGTAAAGGAAACAGGACTGAGTCTATCAATGTGAGAACTTTGAGAGGTAGAGTGGACATGGAGAAAAAAGAGAAAGGTGCTTCGTCTGTTTATCTGATAGTTGCTTCAATAGGTATGGTTTTACTAGGATTTGGTCTTTTAGAATATTTATTACTTGTGGGAAATCCGGGTACACCCAATTTCTTACTAACTTTTGCGAGTTTTTTTATTTTAGTTCATTACATCTATCACTTAGAAAAAAAGACAGGTGTTAGTAATAGAGTAATCTGGATCAAATCTCTCCTTGTGGCCCTATCTCTATTTATTCTTATTTCTATCTTTCATTAGAATCCGAATGTAACTTGTGCGCAGTTAAGTTACATTCAAAAAATTTTTTACTAAAAAAACGAATACAAATGGAGGTGTCTACAATAGCTAATAAAAAACTGACAGAATTCACTTTAAAAGATGTTATTGAAAGAAAGATAACTTTTACCGAAACTAATACGATTTACGATAAAAAAGACTTTGAAGATTACAATGCAGGAAATTTGGCAGCCCTTGATGAAATGTTGGGAGACATAAAAGAATCGAATGAGGAGGAGTTTGTTAAAAAGTATCTCGAAATAATGAAGGTCATATCTAAACAGTTTGAAAAGGAAGAAGTTACTGATACTAGAGAAGTAGAAAAATTATCAGGTTATAACAATGCCATTGTAGATATCATGAAGTGTATTAACCCTTATTATGAATATGATGTAGAAGATTAATTTCTAAATTTATACAAACGGAAAAATTTTTAAGTTGGCTGACCTCGGGTCCGCTAAAATTTGAATCACTGAATGTAACTTGATGTGAATTAAGTTACATTCAAAATAGGAGTTCAAGCAAAGATATTAGAAAAGGAGATATCGATTATGAAGTTGGCATGGGCAATATATTTAGTTGGATTAGTGCTCATAATAATATATTTCAATACGGGCTCCACGGTAGCTTTTGTAATAGGGTTTGGACTGCAGCTTATAGGGTTTATTATTCAAACGATTAACAAAAAGAAAGCTAATGAAAAATCAATATGAGTTAATAAATGATTGGCGAGTAGAGGTTTTGAATGTAACTTATGTGCAGTTAAGTTACATTCAAATTGTTGTTTTAAAGGTTTTTTAACTAAAGTTCAGAAATGGAGGGATAAATAGTGAGATTAAGTGGGCAAGGTGTTGAAGAGAAATTAATGGCGACGAACTACATTGATACAGAATTAAAGGAATTATATTATGATCACAGCAAGCATTTAGTGACCATAAAATATATGGGCTCAACGGATGATGATGTGGAAGATAGAGAGTATACCGTTCTGTTTAAAGAATGTTTTTCCGCCACCTTCAATACCTGGTTGGAAGGGGCGGAAGGAGATATCCCACAATCGCCCAATGACGTGGCTTTCTATTTTCATGACATTTCGATTAGAGGAATTGTAGTGGAAGGTGTTTCTCTTTATCAAGTTAAAATGGTTATTCCCATGATGGATTGTCAGATTACCTGTAAATCGATTGAGATAGTTAGAAGTGGAATTTGAATGTAACTTATTGTGAATTAAGTTACATTCACATCTGCTAATAACCGTAGTTTATGAATTAAGGGAGGTGCGATATGACGTCTTATTATTATTTGGCTTCAAACCAAAACATGACAGATGGAACAGGCTCTCTTGAGTTTTTAGAGGTGGATGCAATGAATGTTCCAGGCTTCGATTATCCAATCCAAAGAGAAATTTTTAATGGTATAGAAAAGGCCTGGCAGCTGAGAGAATTACACCAATATATTTCAAATCACATGGCACGTCATGCAAATTGCGTAATTCAGATAGCCCACTTACTAAATTCGAATCTGGTCGAGCTTAAAGTGCAGGAAAAAAACCTGTTACTGTTTTCCGAGTTGACGGATCCTAGACAACTTTTGCTAAATGAAAGCCAATTATTGACCATCAAAAAAGAATAGAGAGGTTTTGAATGTAACTTATTAGCAATTAAGTTACATTCAAAAGCCCTCCATCACTGGAGGACTTACAGTTTTTACATTGCTTTTTTCTTAAATATTTTTCTTAATAAAAAAACTAATCCAATTAAAACGACAATAGTAATAACCATTCCTGGTACGCCAATATTTGTTAACATATAGTCCCTCCTTTTTGTATCTACTATTTTTTATTTCTAGTTAAATTTTAAGGAAACCACTTTATTAAAAATTAATCAGATAACTATACCCGTTTATTTCTAATAAGGTTTCGTTTTTTTAAAATTAACAAATTTCAAGAGATTTTCTACTGGTTCTGAATGTAACTTAAGTCTAATTAAGTTACATTCACTTCCTTGATTCTGCTAGCTTTACGGGAAAATCATTTCGAACTAATTTCACTAGAAAAAATGATACATTCAGAATGCTATTCTATAAGGTTTTAAAACTTGAATCTCAAAAGATCTAGGTTTACATATCGCAGCTTGTCGGAAGTCTATAAGAGCAAACTGGAGAAGATGCTGGTCCTAAGCATCTTCTTTTTTCGTTCATGTATGTGTACTTTTACGAATGGTTTTCTAATTTTTGTTCCTACATACTTACTTTTATTGACGGTAAGATTTCCATGCGTGAAAGACTTGGGTTTCAGTCATAAGAATAAAAAACTGTCTTCAACCGGCATGCATTTGTTTTGGTTTTTAAATAAATGTCATTGCTTTGCAAGAGAGAAAATTCATAAGCGCCTTTCTTGAGTTTTAATTTAGAACGATTTCTATTACTCCAATGCACCGATAAGTAACGGAGCAAAAATCAATAGACCAAATACAATCCAGACACTTGTTTGTGTGTCAATTCGCTTATCTAAAAACTCAAATCGTCCCTGTAACATTTTGTCAAGCGAACTATAAGATAAGAAAATCAGTAAAAATATGACAAATGCGGCCCATCTATTAGATTCAAGCATGGGATCGATAACTAAAAGATATATGCCCATGGAAATTAAAAAGAACAAAAAACTCAATAATGTCGATACTCTCAATTCATTTCACATCCTTTTAAAATCTCTTTCTAAACAAAGTTAAATAGAAAACAGAGTATTTTATCTATATGTATATATTTTATCAAATAATTCAGACACCTTCGGAAATATTTTTAATGTTTCGAAAAAAATACGACATATAAAAAGTATTGGGAGTGTGTTTTTATTGGTTTTTTGCTTACATATCAGCTAACATTTTTAGGTCATTTTATAATTTTGTACTTTAAAACAGAACCTGGTAGTATGTTTCGAACCTTTCTTAATGTACTTTTAAATAATAATCGATTGAAATTAGTTTACATATCATAAGTTATCGGCAGCTGCGCCATTAGAAAGGGAGATAAGTAAATCAAAGCTCATCTCTCTTCTTTGGTGTAAAAGTGCGATTTTACGAATAGTCGGTGGTTAAAAACTTAGTGATTTAGAATCAAAGGCGAAGATCTGTATTTTAATATTAAAACAGCTTGACTATTGTTTTGAAAATTTGTATTATTACTTAAATGCCAAGGAGGGGTCATATGCCAGTCCAACAACTGACTTTCGCAATTTCACATCATCATATTAACTAGTCTTGCTATTGATATTTTTATATCTACATAGGAAGACTATTTCTGTTGAATCGTATAACTAAGCCGTTTGGGAGCTTATGTTTGTACGGTTTTTTTATTTGTCTAAAAAAAGAAAAGAGGGAAAAACTGATGAGGAAAATGGATTACCAAAATGTAAAAGGGACACAAGATTATTTGCCTAATCAAGAAATGATCAAAAGAAACATTCGTAGAACCTTAGAAGATACATTTATCGCTTACGGGTGCAATCCTTTAGAAACGCCTATCCTAAACTACACAGACTTAATGGCTTCTAAGTATGCAGGGGGGGCAGAGATTTTACAGGAGATGTATCGATTAACTGATCGGGGTGAACGTGATTTAGCGTTACGTTATGATTTGACGATTCCTTTCGCAAAAGTTGTAGCAATGAACCCGACGATTCCGATGCCGTTTAAACGTTATGAGATTGGTAAAGTATTTCGGGATGGCCCCGTCAAAGCCGGACGTTATCGTGAATTCACGCAATGTGATGTGGATATTGTTGGGGTGGAATCACAGGCTGCAGAAGCAGAATTAATGATGATGGCATTAGATGCTTTTAAGAATCTGGACGTAAAGGTAGAGATTCAATTTAATAACCGGAAACTTTTATACGGGGTATTGCAACAATTTCAAGTCCCTGAAGATGTAATGAATCGCGTTATTTTGGTTCTAGACAAGGTAGAAAAAGTCTCGGTGGAGTCAATGATGAATGAATTATCTCAGCTCGAGCTGACGCCATCTAGTTTGGCCCAAATCAAAGCTTTTATTGAATCCAAAGGACAAATGACAATAGATAACTTCAAACGTTGGGATGAGGAAAATATTTTTTTACAAGAAGGATTAAAGGAGTTAGAGGAACTTACCTCTTACTTAGAGGGATTGGGAATTCAAGAAATGTGTATTTTCAATCCGTTTTTGGCGAGAGGATTGGAGATTTACACGGGAACCATTTATGAAATCTTTTTAGCAGATGGAACAATCCGATCGAGCATCGGAAGTGGTGGCCGGTATGACAATGCGATTGGCGGACTTTTAAATTCTGAAAAAACGTTTTCAACAGTAGGTATTTCATTCGGATTAGATGTTATTTTTTACGCATATGAACTGTCGGGCCGTGTAAATAAAGGTTCGGCAATCGACATCTATATCATTCCAATCGGAACAATTAAGGAAGCACTCAAGCTAGCATCAGACTTACGATCTCAGGGCAGCCGAGTAGAAGTGGAATTATCAAACAAAAAGGTAAATAAAGCGATGGATCGAGCAAATCGTGAAGGGATTGCCAATGTCATTGTATTAGGAGAAGATGAAATCAACAGCGGTTTCTATCAAATGAAAAACATGTACACAGGTGTAATTCAAAAAAACCTTTTATCAGTTATGGACAGCCAAGTAAAATAGCAGAAGTCGATTCTAAAAAGATACATGTCTCTTTTTCGCAAAGCTATTGAATGGAAAATAGTTTTGAAACCACTGGTTGGAAATGGTTTTTTGAGATACTAAAATATCTTTTGTTTACATATGACACATTATCGGAAGTTCCAGAGTAAGAGCAGGCGCTTTCTCTAAAGTATCTGCTCTTTTTAAATAACTTTATTATTTGTTTTTATCATCAATATTAAGAGAATATCAATAATTAAACAACTTTATTCTCTGATATCTGAAACACGGTCCTGGTATAGATGGTTTTCTGAGTTCCTTTTAAAACGACTTTATTATTAACGAATAGCTGATGTAGTAAGGAGAAATAATAAAAAAGCTCTTCTCTAAAGAGAGAGGAGCTATTTTTTATTTGCAAAGTTCCTTATACAACAAGTTAATAGGAAAGTTTTCTAAGTCATCTTTTTCTTCTTGGCTTAATAAAGAGAAGTAATACTTCGAATCAGATTTATTTTGGAGAAGAACATTACAACAAAACTTAAGTAAATTTTCATTTACAAAAATCTTTTCTTCTTTGATTTTTACTAACTCCTGTTGCTCTTTGTCGTTCAAAGCATTATTCATTCTAAACTTCGCTTGCATTAAATTAACTGTCATTATCGCTTTATTTAAAATCGTATTGTTTTTCTCTAAAACTAATTGGGAAATATACAAAACAAGATTTAAGTATTCCATTTCTTTCTCTTGATCGAATTTATTAATACAATCAATACAAAAACGATTAGTTTCTCGGAAAGTAATTTCATTATAAGTATGGAATTTGGGGTTAAAGGATTTCTTTACCAACTCACTACTTGTATTTGCTGCCGATTTAAAGTCTTCCACTTTAACTAATAAAAACGGACTTACACTGTAGTATTGATCGACTTCTTCACTAGTTAACATTATTCCAACATCATTAAAATCTTCGACATTCAAGCTTTTATACATTTCTTCTTTATGAGAGTAATAAGTCAATAAAAAATCTTCTTCTATATATAATTTTAATCCACCTGTTACCTCCTTAGGAGGTAAATTAGTGCCGTCATATTTTTTTTCGATCAAAAAACGATTTGCTTGATATGCAAGATTACTCAAAGTAGTGCTTTTTATAAAGTAGTCCAAAGAAATGCCTATTTCTTTAAAAACATTCTCAATGAATGGAATCCTTTTTAATTGGAATTCAAAATCGATAAAGTCTTCTTTCTTCCAGGTTAAATCATTAAATTGAATTGCCCCGCCAAATAAGGATATGTTCTTTTTTTGGTAAACTTCATTAAGAAATATCAGTGTTTTTTTGTATGAATTCACACTATGTAAGTCCTCAACTTTGAAATTCACTTTGCCATCCCAATTGTTGTGCGAAATAGTAAGCGTATTTTCTAAAATTATAGTCATTTTATCTTTCATTTCGAAGAGAGAATAATCATATGGAACTTCTTTATCATTAATTAAAATATTGGTTGTTCCATTGTGATTTATAGTGTCTAACCTTACTATACTTATAGGATGTTCAACATCATGTTTGATTCCGTAGGCATACATTTCTTGCCCAATTATTTCAGAAGTTTTTCCAGAGGAATTTAACGATAAACTAGTGACCTTAATTTTCTCGAAATTTTGGTCATGAAAAGTATGTTTTCCGACGTAAGATGGCGGTTGACGTTTCTTTTCCCTTAAAAAGTGCATACATATTTTCTCCAATTCCGTATATTTTAAAATCGGAATCAAGTTAATGCTGACAGTTGGCGTAGTCTTACGACTAGTGTTCATTTTACTTTCACATTTCTTTAATAATGGTGTGATATCAAGAGGTAAAAGAACTTTAGCAAAAACAGTAGTTGAATTTCCTATTATTTCGGTTAAGAAGAATACAATCCCGCCTGCATTGTAATAGTTTTCTAAATCATACATATTTACTTGAAAGTTAGCGTGTATTGGAGAGAGTTTAGTAACTGATTTTCCTTTTACTTGTACTGGGACAAATCCTAGTAAAGTGTCTTTTTTAAAGTTAGAACTCTTATAAACATTTATTCCGCCATCAAAAGAAACCCCGCGGTCTCCTACTGGAATTTCGGATTGCAATCTAGAATTAGTATTCAAAATTAAACTCTGTACAGCATGTACGGCCATTCCTTCAATTATTGTAGTAGAAGTTTTTCCCATTTCTAGTTCCCCCATAAAATCCTTTGTAAGATTTATTATTATTTTATAGTTTATCATCTTTGAAAGGAGGAAATTGGTAAAGACTAAATTTGTAATTTTATAAGATTACTATTATTGAAAACCTGTTTGCTTTACTCGATTTTCTTCCATGCGTTCTAACACCTGCTCATTATCCTTATTGGATAGGTTGGTATAAAGCGAAGTCGTTTCGATATTGCTATGACCTAATTGATCACGCAAAAGGACGATATTGCCGCCATTTCGAATAAAATCTGCTGCAAAACTATGTCGCAGTTTATGTGGGCTCATGCCTTCTCCTTGAGCGAATGCAGCAGTATACTTGGTCACCAGATTCTCAATCGCACGCCGTGAAAGAGGTCGGGCAACGCCTCCATATAGCGTCACTAATAGGAAAGGGACTTCTTTAGATCCGATATACCGGCCTTCCCGGATATCTAGATAGTCCCTTAGGTGTTGGATCGCTTGATCCATGACCCTAACGGTGTCCTCTTTAGCACCTTTTCGTTTGACGTCGATCAATTGCTTCTTAAGGTTAATTTTCTTGATGAGAATGCGTGCCATTTCACCCAGTCGGATACCGCTGCCAAGGAAAAGAGAGAGGATGGCCAGATCCCGTTCCTTGTCCCGGTTGAACCGTTGTCGGGCAAGTCCACTTACCAACGTAGCTTCATATGCATGTTCGACAAACTGCAGGAAGTCGTTGATTTCATGTTCATTTAGGATGACAGAACTGATTTTCTGCGCCCGTCGGTTAGCTGTCTCTTTTTTGGTATGAAGCACAATTTTGCTCATGACGTTTCGGTAGAAGTAGGATTCTCCGTCTTCAGTCTCGGTTTCTTTCGTCAAGTAATTGAAAAGTGATTTTAACGCATTAACTGAAAGAGTAACGACTGCAGAACCACGCCTTTTTACGCTGTTGTTCTCGTGAGTGATTGATTCTTCTTTTAAGAACTCAATGTACAGCTCGATATCCTGTTTCTTCATTTCGGCCAGTACTGAATAGGGAATCGTAGAAATTTCTGTAGTTTCCGTCAAATTCTCCCGAAGCAGCCACTGAAAAAAGTGCTGATAGCGGTAAAGGTACTGAAGCAAGGTATCAGCTGAAAGGCCAGCACGTTTTTTGGAGCGAATATATTCAACGACATAGAAGGGCATGCTGTTTAATTGATTTTCAATCCGTTGGAGGACTTGCAATTCTTCAGGTGTCATTGCCATGTGATGTTGACCTCCTTTGATTATGTATTTCTATATGTTCGCAAAATGTAATTTAAGCGAACATATAGAGTTGGAAAGTACTTTTTCTAGAAAATAAGTAAGTTAAATCGTACTTTTATAAAACGGCTTTAAAATAGGTGGTTAAACTTTCTTCTACACACTGTGCGATTAACTCAACGAAAGGCTGTGTATTTCCTAGAATGCTCGCTGTTTCCAACGTTTCGTAGTACGTTAAGCGCTGTGCATCTTCAGCTTTGACGATAGCAGGAGGGAAGCCATGACCCATGAGGATCAAGTTCATCAGCAATCTCGCCGTCCGGCCATTCCCATCTGCGAATGGATGAATATAAACGAACTTAAAATGAAACAATGCAGCCAGCTTTACTGGGTGCATTCGGTCCTTTTCTTGATCGTACCAGGCGAAAAGCTCTTGCATTTCATTTGCCACCTGTAGGAAGTGCGGCGATTCATGTTGGCTACCAGAGATCCGTACGTTGATAGAGCGATATCTACCCGCATTTTCATCGTCGATGTTCTTTAAAATCAAGTGATGAATCGTCTTTAGTGTTCGCTCATCCAAAGGCTCGGTTTGAGTGACCTGATCCTCGATAAAACGAATGGCTTCAGCGTGATTGATGACTTCGAAATGCTCCTGCAGCCGCTTGCCGCCAATGGTTAAGCCATCTTCCATGACGACTTTTGTCTCAATCAACGACAAGGTATTGCCTTCGATGGCATTCGAATTGTACGTCCATTCCACACGATACACATCGCGCAGGTTCTTCACAGCTGCCGCTGGAAGGGGTCTATGTTGATCTAATTGGTTTTTTAATTCGTCGATACGATTAAATTGATTCACTATGTAACACCTGCTTTTCAGAGGATTTAGGGAATGCTTCCTTAATTTCAGTAAATTTTATGTTAAATGCTTTAATACTCTTTATTTTATCACATACCTATTCTATATGTTCGTTAAATAGGTATTTTGCGAACATATAAAATTTAAGCTTAAGGAAGATAACCTATATTGGTTACCTTCCCTTTTCGTAGTTCATGATTTATTAGTTCTGGTGATCGGGAATACGCAAACTTTTCTACTTTATCTCTTATCATAGAATAGCCTTTTATGAACATGTAGAACAATTGGAAGTCATCATCAACAAATGAACTTAAAAAGATGACTGAGACCTCAATATCTGAAGTAAGCTTTTCTATCCGCAATTGCTACCATAAAATATTTGATGGTTTTAGAATTCATTCCCTCAAAGTAGATGCCGAGGTGTTTTTTCTTCCTGGACTAATTTACCAAGCTTGAGAACAATTTTGAATCTCTTATTTTTAAATTTTCTTCGTTTTGTGAACACTTAATATCAACTATGGCACAATTTTTGTATCCTTAAATCCTAGGCAACTCCTCATCAAATACCTGGGCTAAAATTCTAGCTTTCATATCAATGGAGAAAGAATCTTCGAGATTTATAGGAAGTATCCCACCCATCACTTCAAACAACTCCTGACAGGTTAAGCAGATCAGCAAGTGCTGTTCCACTACCTCCAGCCATGATTCCTCCAACAATTGAGGTTCATTGATGTACGTCAGTAAGAATTCACATTCCATAAACGAAACACTCCTTTGTATTCTGAATCCTTTACCTTGTATTTATTCTCAGGACAAATAAACAGTGGGTTTCTGCGTATCATAAGTAGCTAAATATCAAAGCTATATTCAAAATGTTAATGAAAAAAGCTAGCCCTCAGGCTAGCTTTTGACTGATGACACCCAATTACTGTTTGCGTGTACGAACTGCTACAACTGTTGTCAATGTCGCAAGCATTAAGCCGACTAGTACCCACATGATTGGGAATGAACCTTCGTCAGCCATTCCACCCATGCCTGTTTTTGGCATTTCAGATGGCATTTCAGTTGCACCGAATTGGTCTGGGAACTGATCTACGATCGCTGCGGACAAGCCAGCTGCTGGCATTTGCATATGTGCGTATGCTTCACGAATCGAGCTATACGCTGCGTCAAAATCGCCGGCTACGTATGAGTCAAATGCGGCTAGGAGTTGGCCAACATGTGCTGTCAAGCCTTCTTCAAGTGCATCGGCTGGCACGCGTCCTTCTGTTGCTGCATCTAAGAATGCCGCTTGGTCAACAATGTATTGGTCCAGTTCTGCACGGGCTTGTTCTTGCCCTTCTTTGTTGCCTTCACCAGTTGCTGTTACGTAATCCACAAAGTAGCCAATGTGTGACTTCCACGTTTCTTCAAATTGTGAACCGGCTTCTTCGCCGTATACCGAACCAACAGCTGCCGACAAGTCATCAGCGTTCGCTAGTAACGCACCTGCTGCTTGGTCAAAACTTTCTGCGCCGTCAGCGCCGTCTTGCATTGCCATTACCGCAAGTCCTGCATGTTCAGTGAACGTTTGGTTTAATGTCGCACGCAAGTCAATTGCCGGTGTATCCGCACTTGTGTTTTCGAATTTGTCTGGGAATTGAGTTGTGATCGCAATAGACAAGCTTTCTGCGAACATGCTCATGTGTTGAATCGATTCACGCTCTAATGTGTAGGCTTTTTCGAAATCGCCCGCTACGTATGCGTCAAATGCCATGATCAACTGATCAACGTGCATGTCCAATCCTTCTTGTACAGCTGCCGCTGGTAGTAAGCCACCTGTTGCTGTATCAAAGAACTCAGATTGTTCAACTTTGTATTTTTCCAATTCTGCTAGGGCTTGGTCTTTGCCTTCTTGGTTATCTTCAGCGGTTGCTGTTACGTAATCCACGAAATAACCGATATGTGATTTCCATACTTCGTCAAATTGCGCTGCGCCTTCTTCGCCATAAACCGATCCAACTGCTGCGGATAAGTCGTCAGCGTTCGCTAGTAACGCACCCGCTGCTTGGTCGAAATCTTCAGCGCCATCGACGCCTTTACGCATCGCTTCAACTGCTAAGAACGCATGCTCTGTTAATGTTGTGTCAAGGGCGATACGTAGTTCTCCAGCCGGTGTCGCTGTGGCCATTTCCATAGAAGCTTCGCTCGCTGATGAATGTCCCCCGTGGCTGTCGGCAAGTGCCGCCGTTGGTACCAATAATGCTAGGCTAAGTGGTAAGGCTAAAAGTACTTTGTTTAATTTCATCTGAAATCGCTCCCTTTGTTTTGTTTTTTTTTCGTTATACAGGCATAACGCACAAGGATTAACTTTAGATTACTTTTTCACAAAAAAATTGATTTCTTTATTTTTTCATTTCTGTATTTTAAGATATTCCTTTAAATCAAGAAGCATACCGAAGGACAAGTTAGTGATTCCTTTTATAGAAGAAGAACGAAATTTCTCGCTAATTTTCAAAAAAACAATCTATTCCTCATCTTTTTGCGTTATATATGCAAGAACCCAAAACGAGGAGGAACATTTATGATGAACAAAAAATTTAGCTTTATACTTGCAGCAGGTTTATTATCACTCACCGCTTGTGGTCAAGAACAACCGGTAGCCGAGGAATCAGCAGAACCCATGGCTGAAGAACAAGAAAGTACAGCTGAAGAACCAACAACAGAAGAACCGGAAGAAGAAACAGCAACTGAAGAAGAAGTTACCGAAGAAGAGCCTGCCGAGGAAACTACCGAAGAAGAACCGGCACAAGAAAGTACGCCTGAAGCAATGAGTGGTACAGCTTCAGAACTGTTATCCAATGGAGAAATGACGAGTTTTGTTTTTAATGAAGCTGGAGAATTTGCGATTTTCTGTGAACCACACCCTGTCATGCAAATGACTGTAATCGTAGAAGAAGGTGCAGAAGCAATGGATAGCATAGAAGTCGACATCGCCGACTATGATTTTAGCGAAGAATCAATCACAGTTGCTCCAGGAACAACCATTGTTTGGACAAATCAAGATCAAGTTCAACACAATGTAGCTTTCGAATAAAAATGATAAGTTCTTCCCTACTTTATCTACGCAGCGCAGGCAAAAGCTTCAAGTTACCTGTGCTATTTTCATTTTCATCGCAATTTCTGAAAAATCGGCAAGGAGGAACTAACGAAATAGATATGCAAATCGAAAAAATACATTCCTTTAGCAACTTTTTTCAGCTGCGACAACTCCAACTCTTATGCTCTATTTAGCTGAAAGTGAAAAAAATATGGGGCAAGACCTGCCACATGGCGCTTACTTAAACCAAAGTTGGTGGAAAAAATCCGAAATATCCTCTAATCGTACCCGTGCTTGGTTAGACGCGGGTTACGTGGTCAAGGGATTCCATCCAAATCACTCTGTGGTCTTTAAAAGAAGCGATTTTTCAGATAAAACTAGCTGGAATGAGGAGAATGCCCAGGAGGATATTATGCTCATTCGTCCAACTGCACCAAAGGATATCCAGCTTCTTGCAGATTTACAGAAAAAAATAGAAGGAGAGTCAGACTTTCTGTTAGGTGGAAAAGAGCAACGTGCACTGTCTACATAAAAAGAGGCGAATCAAAGTAACCGTTCGATTATCTTTTTGGCTATATTAAATGGCCAGCCTGTTGGTTACTTGACGGTCACGGGAAATGAGGACGAGACTCAACGTGCTACGTTTGTTAGAGTTGAATATTTACTTACTGATTGTACAAGGGCGATGCAGCTGGTTTCCCAAAATAGTAACCTTGGAATAATTGATAGCCCCGTTGTTTCAGCCAGTTAAAGTCATCGCGTGTTTCAATCCCCTCTGCCAATGGGATAGAACCAATTTCGAGTGCTTTCTTTAAAAATTTATCAGCGACTTTTTGTTTTTCTTCATCGATCGCGACATCCTGAACAAACTTCATATCCAGTTTCATGTATTTTGGTTTAAGATCTGCCAGCATCTCGATGGTGCTATATCCTTCGCCAACGTCATCTAATGCGTAATCGAATCCTTTTTCTCGATAGTAGGTTAGAATTTTTTTCAGGTGTTCAAGATCCTCTACTTTTTCTGTCTCCACTACTTCAAATACCAGTGATTTCGGATCTATCCCTAACTGTTGAGACAAAGAAATGGTTGATTGTAGGCAAAACTCGGGTGAATAGATGGAAGTGGGAATAAAGTTGATGAATCCCTTTCCCCCTTTTAGTGCAGCTGCATACTTCACAGCAGTCATTCTACAAACTCGATCCAATGCATACAACCGTCCACGTATTTTGGCTGCAGGAAAAATTTCATTCGGGTAAATCATCGAACCATCTTCATTTTGAAAACGCGCTAGCATTTCATGAGCAAAGATATTCTCATCTACATCCACAATCGGCTGATAGTGGCAGAAGAGCCGTTCGTTTTTAATGACATCGTCTATCCATTCAGTTGCAAAAACTTGAGGCATCTCTTCTAACGGCTTCCAAGCTTCTTGATTGATCCGAAACACCACGTGGTCAATATCTAGTAAATCTCGACAAAAGTCCAAAAATTCGCGAGCGCCTTTTTCATCCATCTGTAGTTTGTCTTTTTTCTGGATAACTTCAATTTCTCTTCTTTCCAAATGATCTATAACAATATGCGAAGCTGAAAGATTTTTAGCTCCTTCCAACTTGATTTCAAATTGGATGGCTTCTACCGAACAGTTGTTGCATTTCATAATCATTGTCTCCTTTTATTTATGGTATTTATAGTATACTTCATAAGCAATAAAGACTTTTTTTTTTTTTGAAAATTCAAAGACTGGATAAAAACTTATCTTCCATTTTCATAGCTTATCAATCCGCATTTTTATAGCTAAATCTCCGCATGTGCTTAACCGTATTTTCAAAACTCTACGTTCATTTCAAAAGTCTGCGATTATATAAGTACGTTAATTTTGTAAGAATTTTAGGAGGAAGAGTCATGCGCTTTTCGTTAAGTCTTCGGACGCAACTAGCCATTATTTTTGGCGGGACTACTTTTTTATTGATTTGTATCTTTGGTGTTTTTTACGGAGATCGCTCGATCAAACAGGTCGAGGTTGGAATTGGAAATTCACTTAGCGAAGCTGCCTATTTGATGGAAAATAATTTAAATCAGTATATGTGGTCCAGATACGGCGAAACCATTATGCTTAGCAGTTTGTCAGACATTAGACAGCTGGAGGACGAGGAAAAAATTGGATCTATGCTCAACCAGACACAGTCAACTTTTCCCGCCTTTTCATGGATTGGTCTTACTGATCAAGATGGCACAGTCATTGCGTCTACAGACTCAATTCTTAAAGGAGTTGATATTTCCGAACGACCCGTTTATTCAGAAGCCTTGGAAAAAAATTTTATTGGCGATGTACATGAAGCTGTGCTGCTTGCGGATCTTTTGCCTAATCCCACTGGTGAAGACATGAAGTTTGTCGATATCAGTACACCGATTTTTGATGATGCGAACCAGTTTATAGGTGTTTTAGCGACGCACTTAAGTTGGGAGTGGGTAAAAGAAATTGAAACTTCTATGATTGATTCGTTAAAATACCGAGATGGCATTGAATTTTTGATTGTTAGTAAAATAGATGATGTCGTCATATTAGGTCCCGATAACTTATTGGGAAAACCTTTAGATTTGGAGAGCATAGAGTTGGCACGTACCAATAAAAATGGATCCATTACCGAAACATGGCCAAATGGAAAAGAGTACGTAACCGGTTATATGTTAGAAAATGGTTACATGGAGTATCCAGGTTTAGGATGGACAATTTTAGTCAGACAACCGGTAGAAGTTGCCCATGCTCCCATAAAAGAACTCGTACTGTTCTTTTTAGTATCGGGATTGATCTTTGTTGTCCTTTTTGCTGTTCTCGGCTGGTTTCTTGCAGGAAGAATTGCCTCCCCATTAAAAGATATAGCTTCTACAGCTGATCGATTGAGAGTCGGAGAGCTTGTTCAGATTCCCTATTATAAAGGAACATCAGAACTGGAAACCTTATCTCTTTCTTTAAGAAAACTGGTTTCAGATCTTACCTCTACCGAATCGGCTTTAGTAGAAATGAAAGAAGTAGCCACACGAGATGAACTTACAGGTTTAGCAAATCGCTATGCTCTAGATGCTTATTTAGATGAATTTATTCAAAAAAATAAAATGGCGATTGTGTTGTATATAGACCTCGATGGCTTTAAATTAATTAATGATACATTAGGACATAATGCCGGGGACGCACTTCTTGTTCAAGTAGCTAAGAGGCTGAAAAAGAGTGTAAGAGAAAACGAAATGGTTGCCAGAATAGGCGGAGATGAATTCGTTGTTGTTTTACCAGCTGGAAAAGAAAGTCTGGCTAAAAGAGGAGAACTAGTTGGAGAAAGAATGATTTCATCCATCAATAAGCCATACGCGCTAAATGGCGAAAAGGTTTCAGTCAGTTGCAGCATAGGCGCTGCGTGTTGGGAAGCCTCTAGTCTGACTACTATAGGAGAGACAATAAAAACAGCGGACGAAGCTTTGTACACAGCTAAGCGAGAAGGAAAAAATCGCATTCACATCTATGGATACTAGAGCACAGAGTATACTTTTTTTAAAAACTTAACTACTAGAGATAGAGTTGATTTTTTTTAAAAAATTCTATATATTTTCACTGATATCGCACTGAGTTACATTAAGTGCGCTGACTCGGAGATCCTAGAAAATTTAGTTAAACTAACACATCTTTACATACAGATTGAACCGAACCCCAAATGGGTCACTTTTTAGAAGTACCTAACATTTGGGGTTCAATTCATTGTATTGATTCTCCAAACAAAATGACAAGTTACTAAATTAGATTTAAGAACCTTTCGCAAAAGAGCATAACAAGTTAGAAAACAGCAACTATTGAGTAAATAGTCGGTAACACGTTAAACTTCGTTTTTTTTCTTTCTAAATAATTGGAAAACTGAAAGAGTGACCATCACTAGCATAATTGGATAAATAAATAATAAATCAATTCTAATAATTCCACCCACTTGTGTCTTTGACCATTCTCTGATATATAATTCCCACGGGATCCATGCGATTGCCAATAGAATCGTAACTAGCTGAATTTTAGTGATTTTCCTCATCTTCTATCACTCCTTCACTATTGTTTTCACTTTGTTTCCCACTATCAAAATAAAGCGAAGTTTCGCTGAAAAGTAGTCAACCAACTATTCCTCCAAATTTTATAATTTCACTTTTCTTTTTTATAAAGCGTTTTAATCCATCTGTTTACTTTATAAGTCTATAGTTTCCATGTTTGCAGCCCAATTCATCATAGTCATAACCTGATTCAAAGCCACAGTACAAAAAAACAATCCATGCTAAAATGTGTTTCACATAACAGGCAAGCCACTTCTCTCTTTTAGAGCACCCGGTACACTTTCTTAAGGTTCATTTCTCTATATCAAATATATTCATCCGAACTAAGATAACTAGCTACTTATAAAAAGTAGGACGCTTACAAATGTATACAGGTTCCAGACACAAAAGAAGAGATGAAGCGTTTTTCTAGCCTCTTCTCTTCCGATAACTCATGATATGTAAACCAAATATGGACTTCAATTTAGTAACCCGTTCAGTTAAGGAATGTACATAGTAAATTAAAAGTGAGCCACTACAGGAGTTGAGAACATTTTTTCTCTGTTAATGAAGTCAGCCGTTATTTGTAGAGAGTACTTTGAAAGTATCCCAGTCGACTATTTCTTGGTATTCCTCATCATTTACTGTGTAATTAATTTTTGCAGCTCTATTTTCATCCTCTACTACCTCGCCAAGCCGAACTTCTGCTACAATTCTGCTCTCTCCTTGAAGTTCAAATCCATTAATATCTACTATTTCCCCAATATTACGTTCTCCTGAATATAAACCCGCTTGTTTTAAAGGGTCGGCACCGTGAAATACATATTCGATACCATCTTCTCCAAACGTCACTGGTTCTTCGTTTTCTTTAACTAATTCAACAGAAGTAATTACCGCTGGTTCTTCACCTGTCCATTCAAATGGAAGAACAATGTAGTAGCTTTCGTTGGATTCGAGTGAATCTCCGTACATATTTCCAAACATAAACTCTCCATCAACCGATTCTTCTGAATCACTGCAAGCAGCTATTAGTAAAAACAAAAACATAATAGGTACTAGCTTAAGTGTTTTCATAAGTGGCCCCCTTTATTTAATATCATCTTACTTCTAATGATATCTATTTTTCAGGTTAAATGGAAGTAAATTGGCATTTTTAAACAATCTTCAATAATTATTCATCACAACTTTTAAAGCGTTCGTAAAAGTACACATACATGAACGAAAAAAGAAGATGCTTAGAACCAGCATCTTCTTCAGTTTGCTTTTATAGACTTCCGATAAGCTGCGATATGTAAACCTAGATCTTTTAAGATTCAAGTTTTAAAACCTTACAGAACAGTATTCTGAATGTATCATTTTTTCTAATAAAATTAGTTCGGAATGATTTTCTGGTGAAGCCAGTAGAATCAAGTTTTTGAATGTAATTTAATTAGCATTATGTTACATTCACTTAGAAGAAAAAATTGATTAATTTCGCTCGTTTGCACTCTCTTATTTCGAGGGAAACACTCTCTTTCTCCGTTCCCTGTAAATACTCCATACAGCCCCTATGATATAGCAAATTAATAAGACCAAAATAAAAGTTAAGGCATTGAAAAAAATAGCATTAGAAAAGGTACTCCATAATGGAACTTGAGAAACGGTTTCAAAGTTAACCTGTTTCTGTACAATGGTTTTTCGTAGATCCTGTGCTTTGTTTTCCGTATAAATAATTATAATTGCTGCTGCTATTACGCTGAATATCAAGCTAGTAACTAGAGTTTTGTTTGTCTTAATTTTTTCTGCGAGTCGCATAGAGAGTTCTGTCGTACCGTATAAAAAATAAAAGAAAAATGGCATGAGAAAAACCGGAATAAACAGGGCTGGATTACCATTTCCACCCCCCGTACCGTCTTCTACAACAGTTTCTGTGAAAAAGTTCATTCCATAAAATCCTATTAATACAACTACCAAAGAAATAACGTACAAAAAAAGCAGCAATTTTCTCATAAATATTCCTCCTTTTTTGAATGTTTCTCAAATTGTTTTTGCCATTTGCTTAATTACTTGGTTTTGAATGTAACTTAATTCACAATAAGTTACATTCAAATTGTATTTGCTGATCTTATTATCATTAGTTACTACTCATTATTTTTTATTGGAGAATCTCCTTTTTCCCAAGTTGTTGGTCCTTCATCAACTGATATGAATTTATTCCAATACTGACCTGATTCTTTATCAAAAATGATGAGATTATTTTCATTCGCAGGAATTAATTCATATCTATGTTCAGCATTAGTGTTAATTGCTTCGGACTCTTTTTCTCCTAATGCCGTTACTAAAGAAAACCCTAAAATTGCAAATCCTATTATAATTGCAAGACCAATAATTAATGATGAACTGTTTTTCATTTTCTTCCTCCTTATTTTTTATAGCAATTTGAATGTAACTTAACTGCACTTAAGTTACATTCAGTTTCAAACATTCTCTACATTTAGATTAACATCAATCCCCATAATATGGAGATGGAATAATCAGCATTGCTTTCTCGAATAAAAGTGTTCGAAAACACACACCTATACTAAAGATGAGAAAAAATGTGATAGTGTTCGCATCTTCCCTCCTTATTAACTTTCACTTTTCTCTCTTACTTCCATAATAATTAGGGCAAGTGTACTTATAAGGGCTATTACATACATAATAGTTTTACTTGTTTCTCCCCAAGTGTCTATGGCAGCAATAGAAATTACTACGATTAAAAAATATACCTTAAATACATTTTCATATTCTAAGTCCCCTTAATGACAGAAATTTTTATCTAGTTGACGATGGTGTGATTCTAAATTTTATTTAATTGTACTTAAGTTATATACACATTCTAATCTTTGCATCAAAAATTTCATCGGACTTTTTTTAAAGCTTTCTTTTTTAATACCTTTAAGACTAAAATGGAACCCCTTGGTTTAATATACTTAAATCCCAAATGAATAGCTAGATAATTCTGGAAATAAAAGCGTTCGTAAAAATACACGTTTACGAACGGTTTAAAAACAGCTAAAAAGACTGGAAAAGGCGTTCATAAACGTGTCAACACACTTTACGAACGTTCTTTTGATATATACCCCATTTACGGACTGGAAAAAATGGTATCTAGACAGGCTGCTACCTTTGATTTAAGTCATTCGTCTATCGAACTTCTCACTATTCTGTAGTTGAGTGATTTTGAAAAATTTTAGCACTATACCACGTTCCGCAACCTCATGCTAAATCAACAAATAACAAAAACCTTTTAGTGTATCTTCAATAACTTCACGAATATCAAAGTTAATACTGCAAATGGTTCTTGCACTAATAAACAGTACGGCTGCTCAATTATTCGTTTTCTCAAGAACATTATATTTTTCAACCGGCGTCCTTCGATCTTTTTCTATTTATTCATTTACACACAATATTTTACGCTTTCGTTCGTATAATTTTATTTTATGAACAATTTGTATCTTTCGATTTATTTACTAACGGACTGAGCAAGAGGTAAGGTTCACCTATTTCTGAATAAGCTTCCCTCAGGTATAGACCAACTTATCTGGAATAGTTCACCGCCTATTTTTCCAACAAACCACCTTTCAAAATTAGTCTCTTTTCTTGCTTTTTGTTTAACAGAATCTTTGGTTCGATAGCACTTAACTGTGTAGAATTTACTAGAAATGCTTTTGGAGCTACTTTGTGCGCTGTACCATTCGTGCTAGGCACGGTTGATACAGCGCAGGCAATTTAGGTATGGGAAAAGTGTTCAAGTCACTATACGCACACACTACTTTCGAACCGCTGTAAATAAATTCGAGTTTTCTTGCATCAAATTTGTTTTCATTAATGATTTTTTGGAAGGTCATCTTGAATTGGTTTTCTAATGAGTAACTAACGTCGTCTCCCTTTACTGACTCTCCGAAATTTAACACATCTTCTTTCTTTAATACCAAAGCGCCCACATCATTTATGTCATGTCCCTGATGTGCTCTTGATGCCATGATTTTAAGAGAGTGATTTCGTTCTAATGATTTTTCTAGCACCATTTTTCATCCTCACCTTTCGATTTCAATTTCGATGTTATTTGCTTTAGGGGGCTGCTTGTTTTCTCCGAATTCAAGACTATCTTCTTTATGACTATCTGCCCTTAACCGATTTGCGAAGTTCTTGATATATACTTCATCTTGCTTCAGCAGTTCGTCATGATACCCATTCTCTAATACCTGATAGGTTTCTTTATTCACTAGCTGCTCTTTCTCCAATTGGTGAAGCGGATGGATGTACTCGCCTTTCTCATATTGGCTAGAGATCAGAAGAGTTTCTTTTCCTTCACTTGGAATAGCAACAAAGTAGGCAATCTGTTCTTGTTTGTATTGGTCGAAGTCTAGGTTATTCATCTCACCGAATGGACGTAGTTCCGTGCTGATGCCGTATATATACATCACAGGCTCGCTGGCATTCAATTCTTTTCCACGATTCAATGCGTGCGCCTCTATCTCTAAATCAGAAGGAACAGACTGTTCTTTTTCTTGAAGCTGTTCCTTCTCTTTTACTTGGTCAAAATGTGAATCTATTTCGTCGATAAATTCACTGGATGTGCTGCGTACTTCGTTCAATAATTGTTCTTTGTCTTTCAACGCTGCTCCGTTTGTCCAGTTTGCTAGATAAGAGAGCGTGAAGTCTTCTGTATCGATGTCGTATCGATTGGCGACCACATACGCGACCATCTCCGCTTGGAATTCTTTCTCGCTTGTTGATAATTCCTTAGCACGTTCTGGTGTGTGCATTTTGGCGTGCGCTAATTCGTGAATCAGAACAGATACATTCTCAAACTCCGTGTTCCGTGGATTCAAGGCAATGATTTTTTGTGTAGGAGAAGCTGCGCCTTTTGCGGTCCCGAGTTCAAAAGGTGCTTCATCTACAATGGTGAAATCTAACCTAGTGGCGACTTTACTTAAAGCCTCCATCAGTTCTTTGTTACTTTCAAGGCTCCCGTCTCGGTGGTACTTCCCAAAGATTTCAGAGACCGATAAATTTAATTCACGGGCGTTGGTCTGCGTATATTCAAAGACGTGACCAATTTTAAAGAAGACTTTCTTGGATGTTTCAATTTGCTTTTGGGCAATCAGTTCTCTTTCGTGCTTGTTGGCTGCTGATACGGGTACATCAATGCCATTTTTCTTATAAAACTCTACCGGCGCAGGAACGAGTATTTTAATTCCTTTCTCGCCTTTTTGAACAGCCGCTCCTTTGTCTTTCCAAAAATTAAAGGAGCCCACTGCTTGGGCTCCCATGAACTGCTTATCGATCAATACCATATTGCGTTGCGAGTAGTTATGAAAGTTGGCCATGAAGGTCAGGTGTTCCTGCAGTGCTTTTTCAGAAACAAAATACGATTCAATCTGCTGATCCATGCCCGCTGTCAACTCTTCGATTTCCTTCATTTTCTCTTCGGGGGTTTTCTTTTTCCCTTTAAACGCCATTCAAATCCTCACCTTTCCACTTCAATTACTTTCTTCGGTTCCTTTTGTTTTACGGGGGTTTTCGCTTCCACCAAATCAATGTTCCAGTCTTTGTTCTTTGGCTTATCGACTTCAAAGTTTGTTAGATAGTTAGACCAACGCTCAACGAATTGTTCACCGGCTGCATCATTATCTACCGCAAAGATGACCTGTTCCACGACCGCTCCACGCTCCTTACAGTCTTTGATCAAGTCTCGAATGCCAGTAGTCGTACTTTGGTCTTTCAAGCCGGACATGGACAGCAAACGAATGTTTTCGGGCCGTTTCAACTCGAAATAACTGAGCGCGTCAATCGGGCTTTCGAATAACGCAATCTTGTTTGGTGAACCAATATCCAACCGGAATCCGCCATCTTCTTTACTGTTGGCCATGATTTGTTTGAAGGAGCCGCGCTTGTTATCCATCTTCACAGTGCCTTGCCGATCTCCACCGACAATCTTGCCGGCAGAATCTTTCCACTTAAAAATCCCGTTCTTTAATTTGTCTTCAGCCAGCAAACCTTTTCGGACTAGAGCGGCAACAATTTTAGGATTCAGCTTCCGCTCCTCGGTTAAATACGTCGAAATGTTTTCATGTTTTGCAACTTCTTGATGCAGCGGGTATTCGAATTCCTTCGCAACATGCCGCTCCGCTTCTCTGGAGAATGTCTTTGAATGATCTTGTGTATTCACATCCCGAACTGCATCCTGGAACGTCATGTCGTAATACTCTCGAGCAAAACTAATCGCTCCATAGCCGCCTTTACTTCGGCTATTCCAGTACCAATGACCACTATCCTTAACGACCAGCGAATCATGTTCTGGATGACGATAATAATGTCCTTGCTTCTCCATTGCTTCTCCTTTAGATTGCAAATAATCCAGTACATGAACTTCATTGGCTTTTCGAACTTCTTCTCTGTCCACTCGATCACCCACCCCAATCACTCCTTTTTGATTACTAGAAAAAGACCGCTCAGCGCAAAGATGCGCTCAGTAGTGGTCAACGTGGCCACTGCTGAATAGTTTTTATTCTTCGTCGATTTCGTCAGCCGCTCCCTGCAGTTCGGCTAACTCCATTTCCGGAAACTCTTCGCGCAATACTGACTCTTCCGTGTTCAAAATCAATTCGTTTGTGTCTGAATCCACTGGTACTAAGAAGACATTCTCTGTCACCATATGGAGCAGCACTTCACGATCCGATTCCTTTAGTTCGATTTCAATATCTTTACCGTTTACCGAAACCAATACATCTTCTTCTCCAACTTCCTTGATTAAACCGAGTGTGTAATTATGACTGAATACTGCCATCCTTAACCGCTCCCTTTTCTATTGATTGTCTTTCCGTTGCTTCTGTTCCGTGATCCGCGACTCAACCAAATCATCCACCTGTTTTAAGAACGGAGGCGGGTTCATATCCGTGGTCATGATGTGTTCGATGTTCTGTAATTGCATCAATCCCTGGAGCAGTTCAATCAGTTTTTGCGTGTTCCGATCCGTGTTGTTGGTCCCCAAACGAATCTTGTTTACTTCTTTTGCAATGCCCGCTTCGATCATTTCTTCGACTGCAGTGGAAACGTTATGCGAGATGGTTTGCGACAGCAAGGAGCTATTTATCTTATTGGTAACCAGCTCCTTGTGTTCCTTGATGATCATTTCCAACGCCAAGGAAGCGCTATCCAGCGGCAAATTATGAGCGGCTGCGTAATCTTTAAGGTATTGATCTGTTTCCTCATCAATCCGATACCGGAACTGTTTTTTATTATGTGTGTATGGTTTAACCATGCGACTACCCCTTTCTTAGATGTGTCCAATTTCAGACTGATGTTTCACGTTCTTTCGTATTCCTGTTCTTTCTGCAACTCTTCATAAGCCTTTTGGTTTTTCACTTTTTCCAAATCATCTTTGGCATAACGGCTCACCAGATAGACCGCCTTATTTAAATCACGCTGGACAATAAGTTTGCACGGCTTCTTGTTTTTTCTAGCAATCTCTTTTTGTTTCGAATCATATTCACTCACTTCTTTTAAGATGGTATTGCCCATCCGTGTATACAAGTCCTTCATCTTTGTATCCCGATAGTTCTCCGACTTCTCGGAGTTCCCGTACATCCGTTTATGAATCTCAACTTCCCTCTCCAGTTGCTGCCGGAAGTCTTTGAACTCTTCCTTGAAATGTTTTTCAATGTACATCGTTGTCAGCTTATCAATCTCCGGCCGGACATCTTCAATAGCCTTCATGTTGTAACGCCACATCCGTTTATCCTCCGGCAGCTGCTTATGGATCTCCTTAAACTGCCGAACCAAATCGGGATTCATAATTTGATTCTTTAATCTATTGAACGGGTCATCGCGCTTGGAATTAATGACTCGCTCCCGGATAAAAACATTGAGCTTTTCGTTGTGTTTGGAGCGGTCTTTAATTTTGTTAGCCACTTTTGATTTCATGGAATCGATGGAAGCTTGCTTTCGTTTGCCCCGCTCCTTAAAGTCTTTCGTCTGCACGATAGCCACATGGACATGAATGTTGTCTGTGTTGTAATGGATAGCCCCTGTCCAGATGGCCGAATCAATCATGCCTTCCTTCTTTAGCATATCTTGAACAGCGGAACGGGTTGCTTCTTGAATTTGTTTGTTGTCGATATTTTTGCCTTCTAAGACGCCGCTTTCTTTCAGCCAATCGTTATCAAAAGAGATGACGTCCTGCCATAAGACACTGCCGCTCTCCTGTGCCTTTTTAAATTCTTCTTTGAAGAAATCCTTATCCGCATCGTTAAGACTGTCCCTGCTTAACGTGAAGAGCCCAGTCGACTTCTCTTCGTTGCTCATGTAGTCCTGGTACTTCTCAAAAGCATTTGCCTTGTCATGCGTTTCTGCCCGGTCCATGTAGTTCAGGTAGTCATTGAACGACGTTCCTCCCTCACTGCCGGCGATAAATTTCGACTTGATGACAACCGCTGGTCTACTCGTCAACGGCCATCAACTTCTTCAGCAAATCGACCAGTTCATAGACGCTGTCGGAAGTCTTTTCCATGAACAGCGTATTAACCTGCAATTGTTTTTCAAAACTGTTGTCGGCTTGTGAAACCATTTCGAGCAGCGTTGTCTTTTCAATCAATTCTTTAAGATAAGATTGCCGAGAAAGGTTCTTTTTCTTTGCCCATTCATCAATTTTCTTCATAGCGTGCGGATCTACATCGCGAATTAATATGTCCATGAGAGTGCCTCCTGTGTTGTGTTATCTGTGCTGCTTGTTTAACCCCAAACCTAGAAATGGAAAGAGAAGAGCATAAGGGAAATCTGCTATCACTTTCAGTGTTAGACCAGGCGGAGCCTGGGATTAAGGTGATATCACGAAAACAAGTCAAATGCCTCCACGTGGAGGCACGTAAAACCACCTATTTGCCTCCACGTGGAGGCATGTAAAAGTCATGGTTAAATGTTCAAATCGTATTGTTTTTGTTTCAGCCGCTCCACTTTTGAACGAATATTTTTGATGTCGCCGGCCATAGTTTCTTTCTCTTTTTCGTAGCCTTCAATGCTCTTCTCCAATTGGAAAACCTCATTGTTTGTTTCGACTTGCTCATCTACTGTTTGATAAAGAAGGTTCACTTGGAGCTGCTCAATCTCTTTCTGAATCTCAACAACCACATCGTCAACCATGCCGCTCTTGTCTTCCAATTCCTCGATGTCCCGCTCTGAATCTGCAATCAATTCGCCGGTAATTTCCAGTGCGTATTCCGTAAAGTTACGGTCAGGTATCGTTTCTTCACTGACCACGCGCTGATCCGTATAAATGGTGGAAATCACTTTGTCTTCCGCTTCTTCAGTTTGCCCTTCGGTGAATAAATCATCGTAACTCTTTTCGCCTTTGGTGAAGCGGAGAGCCATCTGATTGAAATCTTTTGGAACATTTTTAACGTGGATAATGTAGATATCACTTTCGGCATAAACGATTTCCGTCGGCAACTCTGCAGATAATCTCTCTCGACTGACCGCAGTAAAATCCAACTTCGTCATGTAGTCTTCAATACCATTGGTGATCAGTGTGACCTCCATCATGTTCTGTTCTTGATCGTATGCCCATTCCTTAATAGTGAAATTCCCATTTGCTTTTAAATCAAATTCTTCGTTCAATGCCGTTTGATTGAGCGGAATGTCTCCTGCCATAAAGAGCTTCGAGGTTCCGAAAAACCCGAAGCCAATAATGAAAAGAAAAGCCAGTGTGATGTACAGCGTTGATATGTTGAGCTTCAGGTTTTTCTTTTTCTTTTTCGCCATCTAAATCCCTCCGTATTCATTTTCAAGTGGTTCAATTCGATCTACCTTTAATTGATTTCCTTCTACTATGAAAAAGAGTTTTGCATACAATTCATGGTCTTCTTCATAACTCGACGATGCTATTTTTTCGTTATACGTGTAATGAACGATTGCCTCATCTTCACTTTCGAAGTCAGTAAATACGTTGATTTTTTTGATATCGATTACTATGTCTTGAAGGTTTTCGTCTTCCCCATCTGATGGATATAACGTTTCATAGAGAGTTTCAGTCATGTAGTTTTTTGCCATTTTTTTTCGAGTGGTATAGGTTTCTGAATCACTTTCAAAGGCGTATTCAATAAAGCGTTTGGATGCGTTTACGATTTCGGCAGCATCTTGATCGCCTTCAATATTCATTGGAACTTCTTCTGATTCTGTTTCATCATCCGATTCTTCCTGCTGCTTTAGTTGGTCTTTTAAAGAGTTAATTTGTTCTTCTTTTTCTAGTAACTCACTAGTCATTGTTTGGCTACTTGGTTCTTCTTGGTTACTCGTAGCCTCTTCTTTTGTGAAGGTATAAACATTAGCTGCTAATGAGATTAGTAGAATAAAAGAGACGAGAAAAAGAATGTGTTTCACCGAAAAATTCATACGCGCGCCTCCTAAAATAGATAACTAGTGGGATCTAAATAACCGCCCCATTGTTGTGTTTTGATTTCAAAGTGCAAGTGAGGACCCGTGGAACGTCCGCTGTTCCCGCACATCCCAATAGGTTGTCCGCTCTTTACAGTGGCTCCATTACTAATTTGTATTTTGGATAGGTGAGCATAGGTTGTGAATACGGTAGCTTCATGTTGAATGGTAATAAAATTCCCATAGCCAGGCGCTCCGCTCGAGGTGCCGGCATAAACAATTGTTCCATCGAAAGCGGCATTGATGGAGATACTAGCATCACATTTCAAATCAAGTCCGTCGTGGTGATCGAGTCCACCGCCAATATTCCGGTAGCCATATCTAGAGTTAATGGCCAAGTCTCTATCCACAGGAGATGAGAGTCCTTCTGTCAGTTTCATAGAGTTTCCTCCGACAGCGGACGGGAGGTACTTCAACACTGCATCGACATATTCAATATCTCCGTAACAGGCATGATGCTCGATAGCGGAAGGACGATGGCATTTATAAATGCCTGTATGTGCTAGCTTTTTATACTGCAATTGTGAAAAAGAAATGGCGAGTTCCTTTGTGTAAGAACCGCCATTCGCTAACACGTAATCAATAAACCCACTCCCAAAATTGTAGCTTTGCAACGTCAGTTTGATGTCCTTTCCTGCGCGTTCAAATACTGAAACAAAATGCTTCACCCCGTATTGAATACTTTCGTCCGGATTTGTAATGCAGCCAATAGAACCGCATTTCGATTCGCTGGCTTGCATGGGATCGTTTCCTTTCCCACCGGATTCCTGCATCATCAGTGCCAATAGCAATTCGGTCTGTCCTTCCATATCGTACTTGGCAAGCTCGTTTGAAATGGCGTCACGGTATTGGGTGACCTCTGGCGAAACGGATGCTGGACCGGTGCCGACACCGATGCCATTTCCCGAAGAACCATCATCTGGACTGGAGAACATTGAGAAGATCCCTGCTGTAAAAATCAAGATGATTACGATGGCCAGAGCAGAACCGGCAACGATTAGCTTAGTTTCCATGCCAATTGGGTTGTACTTGAGCAAAGCGAGTTTGAGAGCGGTCTTAGCAAGTTGTGCCTTCGAACGCGGTTGCGCCATGCTATGCACCTCCTCCAAATATAGCGAGTTCCTGTTTTGATACATCGACTGAAAAGACAATGTTTTCGTCTCCTGAGATAGAAAGAACGACCTTCCCTGTTTCAAGATGTGGGATGACACGCGTCTCTGATTCCGTTAACTGCCCTTTGAATACGTTCTGGATAGCCGATAAGGATTGAGCGTCCTGTTGACCGATAAATTTGTATTGCGTCAAGTCGAACAAGGCTTTGACGTTTTCAGCGTATTCGTTGTTGGAACCATCTGGAACGAAGTCAGAAATAAGATGTGAAGCGAAAAAGAGACCGCCAAAATACTTTCGAGCCTCGCGCATGAACTTGTTTAAATACAACACAGCCGGCTGTGAAACTTCTCGCGTGTTGATCAAGTGATGCCCTTCATCAATTAGAACTAAGAATTTCGAAGCATCTTCGAAAGCCAGTGCTCCTTTGTTGTACGCATTGAATTGCGGCGCCCCTTCTGAAATCATGCTGTCCCACAACATATTCAGAATGCTAAAGATTTGTGCCTGGTAGATTTCCGGTTTTAAGTTGGTTAAATTCCGCAAGGGGAACGATACAATGCCTTCCTCATTAAAACTCTCAATAGAAGAAGTGCCATCGAAGATGCTGCCGTAGTTGTCGACCAAGTTCGTTAGGGACAACTCAATGTTCGATAGACGCAGCTCCCGCTCTTGTGCTAAATGTTCATGCCGTATTTGCTGGCCAAAGTCTTTGTACAGTTCCGCTCTCACTAGAGCAAGAAGGTCTGAAAATGTCGGGTATTCACTCGCTTTGAACTTGGTGATTGGAATGATTTCATCCGGATCTCTGGACCACAATTTCCGTTCAACGTACAGTTTACGAAGCAGAATTTCAAACTCCGTACTCTCGGTCGCATTGGCCTGCGGATTGATGAAGTTGTAGAAGACGCTCATTTTCGATAGGTGCTGCGTAAAGGACTGCATTTCGTTTGTGGAGCCGTCTTCCTCATTCGTTACCGTTTTGAATACTTGGAGCGGGTTAATGATGCCGCGAGAACCATCTAGCGCAATCTCTTTGCCGCCCATCTCTTCTACCAGGCTTCTGAACTCACCGGTCACGTCCAGAATGCGGACTTTGTTGCCTTTGCTGGCTTGATCCATCACCGTCTTCTTTAGCAGCGTAGATTTACCGGAGCCCATCTTTCCGACCATCAACGCGTTATAGGACTTCCGGTTTTTATCTTTGTGGAACAGGTCAAAGACCACGCTGCCGTTTGTTTCCGTCGTCCCATAATAGGTGCCATGCTCGTCCGTTAAGCTGGTGTAATGAAAGGGATAACCACCGGCAACCGATAAAGCTTGAATCTCCTTCCCTTTCCGCTTGTTGATGAATTGCAATTGATTATCGTAGCTGGCAAAGATACCGGACCACAAATAATCCTGCTCATTCAGCAAAACTGAGCCCCGGAAGTTCAAGCTTTCCAACTCATCCAATACCTGACGCACGCGCTGCTCCAGCTCCTCAAACGTCTTGGCTTTCACATACGCCCGGAGATGGATTCGCTTCATGATTTCGCCTTTGGTGATTTGCTTGTAGACGCCATCAAGTTCTTCGTAACTGGCTTTGGCATCGATACGATCCACATTGTCTTTCGCTGTTTGGTAGCGGGTATTCTGTTCGGCCATGGATTTGTTGATGGATTCAATGATTTCTTTTTTGTCCGCTGTGGCCACGTCCAGCGTGACGACTGCGTGTTCAATCCGCATCAATTCTTCCAGCCAGAAGTCACTGACCAGCGATTGGTACTTGTAGACATGAATGCAAGAGATATAGCCGTCTCCTGTCTTCACGTAGCCACTCTCGAATTTGATGCCGCCTTGTGGTTGAATCTTTGAAAGCAGGTAGGGATTGAATCCTCTTTCCGCTTTCACCTCATTATCATTTTTCGGTTTCAGTAATGCGCTTAAAACATTCAACATGTCGTGTCCTCCTAGACTTCGGATAGTGGTTTAGAATTTAAGTTCGCTAACTGATACAGGATGCTCAGTTTCTTTTCCAGCGATAATTCACGGAGCGGGTTGCTGCGTGCCATCAATTTTCGTGCATGAACTTTGTTCTCCAGCATGGTTTTCAAATCATTGCTGTAGATGAACAGGAAGAATTCGCGGTCTGTGCGGTTGTTTTCTAGAAACTCCAGGTCTTTCAATTTCTTTTCCAAGTGTGGCAGGTAATAGGGATTCTGATTCCGTCGAATATCGCGCATGACGTGCCGTTTTGGAATCTCCAGATTGACCGGCGTATTGAGCGGGACCACTTTAACGGATGGCAAGTAGGCTTGAAAAAAGTGAGCCAGCGAATAGATATCGTTGTCTTTATCTGTTTCATTCAATGAATAGATATCCTTACTGGTGATTTGAAGGATCTCCATGAATTCACCATTCCGCATTTCAAAGAATTCGGAATCGGTGATGTCGACGATGGGTGCAATATCCGCAAAAGAGGACAGGACTTTCTTTTTCGTGTTGTGCGCTTTCCGGTCCGCGGCAATGTCCCGCTCATCTAGCAGGGCAGTCCGGCTTTTGGATTTCGCACGTCTCTTTGTTTCTTCAAATAGGGCCATCTTTATTCCTCCTCCTCGTAATCAATTGCGCTATACGTGTCTTTTTTTCGGACCATTGCGTACAGAATCGCTTGATTCATTCGTTTCTGCGGATTCGTAGTAGGGCGGATGATCAGAAAGAGCCCGAACAAAACCAGAAATCCGGTAAACGGCCAGACCAGCGATGAATGAACGAACGGCAAAGCAATCATCCGGAAAACAATCAAGCCAATGATGAGAAACAGATCGAACAGGTACAGTGCTTTGTTGATTTTCAATTCCGTCGTGATTTCATTCGGAATTTGGTAGATTCTCATGGATATCAGCTCCTTTAGGAACGAAAAAAGAGACAGCTGCAAGCAGTTATCTCCCTCGCCGGTAATTCTTGATGCGGTCTATTGTGTTCGAACTTTCTTGGTTCAAATGATGCGTATGTGGCCTGCGCATATCGTTCACGTTTGTTTGGTCCGTTTGTTGCGTATGCTGCGGATGATTCCGGTTAACCATTGTTTCATTCACGATGTTTTCGCGGGAAGCACTGTCTTGATTAATCGTCCGGTTAGATCCGCTGCTTGATGTGGATGAAGCACCTGGCGCAGCAGGTGTATCGGAATGGAATTCGCCCCCACCAGAAGCGCCGCTCGTATTCGAGGTCACGTTTCTGGTGCCTTGTGTCGTGTTGCCTTGTGTTTCGTTCACCCTGACGTTTTCATCAATCGTTTGATCACCGCCAGAGCAGTTGATGGTAGTGGTGCTTTGTTGACGCGCAGAAGGACCACTGCTGGTTTTAGTGCGGTTTGGTCCTACCGTTGACGCTGGAGCCGTTGCAGAGTTGCTTGGATTCGGACTTGCTGTCATACGCGGACCAGAAGTGGAACTTCCTGCTGAGCTGTCACGAACTGCGGAATTGCCTTCTTTTTGTTCATGGATGCTTTCAAGTTCGTCATCTGTTCCAGCTGTTGGGTGTTCCATACGCTGGTTCTGGATACTGCCAGTAGTCACTGCCGGTGATGATCTGCCACTTGTACGATTTGTATCGTTTAGCGATGGAGCAGAACCACTTGAACCAACCAATCTTGGACTAGCTCCAGAAGCGTTAGAATCGCTGCTTTCTAAATCATTTGGCGAAGGTATTTGTCCTCCAACTGCTCCCGCACCTTGTGGGGGCTCCTGAGGCCCTTTTTCATTGCCTGGTAAAATAACTCTTCCTGAATGTGTGTGTCTAAGAGAGGTCCCATCATTTCCAACAGTTTTATTTGATTCCGTACTTCCTGTTGTGTTTTCTTTCGAAAGTTCACTGTCATCATTCGGAGAAGGTAACTGTCCGTTTTTCTCACTATTTTCCTTTTCATCTGATTCCATATGAGGTCCCTTTTGGCCAGCTGACCCACTAGCATGTGCTAAATCAGCGGAAATTTCACTGCCAGCCAAGCCGGTCTGAGTCCCCCTTTTTTCGCACTGTCATTCGGAGATGTGGCATTTTCAGTAGCTGCTCCATTCTTATTCTGACGACCTGCCAGTTTCTCACCCTGTCCATTCTCTTCTTCAGAACTGCCAGAACCACGGAAGCGGCTCATGGTGTTCATTGCCGCTCCACCGGCACCGGAAATCAACTTGCCACCGGCATAAGCTCCTGCCAAGACACCCCAGCCGTTTTTAAGACCGGCATCGATGCCGAATAAGCGCTCCACAATGTTCGGTCCATCTATAACGGCGACCGAGAAAGCGATTAAGGCAATCAAATAGGCCAAGCCATCCAATTCAGCAGCTACGTACGCAGTGCCAATCATATAGATCTTCATGGAGAGAAAAATCAAGATAATCACGAGAAACGTATTCAAAATGGATTGCATGATTTTTTTCGTTTTTTGTCCATCGTGTATATCGGCTGGAGCCACAAGTAAGGCCAGGATGTAGTTGAATGTTAATTCAAAAGACAGCCTGGCCAATTTGTATGCGATTGAGAAAAGCGTAAATGCCATAACAGCTAGGGTCGTCAATAATGTGAGCCAGTTGATATTATAGCGGTAATAGAATTCGTTTGTCCAAGGCATCAATGTGCTGTCTTCGAGCTCTACCAATTCTTTCTCAGTGATGGACCAAGTTAATTTATGTGATACAATATCTCTTCCTTCCGGTGTTAATTCTAACTCATCTCTTTTTGCATCCAGCTTTTCTGTGACAGAAAGGTGGGCAATCATGGAAAGCGGAAGTGTATTCGGTGGATCGAGTTCGGTTGTTTCCCAATCCTTTTTATCGAACTCCAATAAATCTGTGAGCTGCCTTGAAATGATGTTGTCAGATAAAGAGCCTTCGCCTTCATCATATAATTCACTCGTATTGATGGCGTTGATGGCACCATCCGTAAATTCGTTGGCCTTGCCCATCCCTTGAGACAGCGCCACTACAATAGCCAGCGCAATAAACAAATTCATGGCTATGCCTTCGCGATCAAATTTCTTCTGGAATATTAGCAAGTAACCGGTATAAAGCAGACTGAACGCTAAAAGAATGTACAAAAAAGGACGTATCGTGTCAACGAACGTCGCAATTTCTGGATTTTGAAAGAATTGTTTGACGAGCAGTACTTCGTCTGTCACTTTTTCGAGTCCATCTACTATAAAGGCAAGTCCTTTAACAAACACCCACCCCAACCAGCGAACCATGTCGCTGATTGCGGTGCCGATGCTTAAAAACTCACTGAATTCTTCAATTTTTTCTACAATTTCTGTATCTTTCATTCTACTTCACTCTCCTGTAATCCTAAGAACCGTATAGTCCTTGTTGTTACTGATGGAGTTTCACAAAGTGAGTGAGCTCTTCAGTCAAACGTGTACCCTCATAGCTTTCTACTTCAAAACTCCCTTTTACTTTATTGTCTTCGACATAATAAAGTTCATTGTAAGTATCAAAGCCATCAAAAGGCAATACAGGGCGATTATCTTCTGCACCTTCTTCCGACTGATAAACGTTGTATATGCCAATTTCAATTTCTTCGCTCTCAGCTACACCCTTTACATATTCTTCGAATTCTTCGCCGTTGTCATTCACAACCAGGAGAAATCCATTCTTATCTTCTTCCATATATTCTTTTACATCTTCAACGTAAATCTGCTTGAAGTATTCTTTTTCGCCACAGCCGACCAACATCAGAACGGCAGTCAACAGAATAACCATTTTTTTCATTAAAATCACTCCTATATAGTAATTATGAGAATGCGTCACTGCCTATAATTGATTCACCAGTAAGTCCTTAATCGTCATATCCAGTTGATCATCGAACTTTTCAACCAATGTCACATGCTTCTTCTTTCCGCTTTCGAGATCCTTTTCTTTATAGACCGTCAACATTCCATCTATCAGTTTAACAGTTAACACGTCCCCTGCATTGAGCCGATTTTCACGGGTTAACAAATAGCGGTCCAGCTGTTCCAGCTTCACATTCATTTGGTTACACGCTCCTGTTCTTCTTTTAGTTTCGTTAAGACGCCGTTTATCTTCGTTAAAATGACAGAACAGAACTTGTCTTCGAATTGGTGAGTACTGGCCAAGACGAATTCCCGAAAGTCGATGATGCCCATATCCAGGTAGTGTTCCGGATTTTCAGTGTCTATATTTCGAAGGAAAGTGCTATTGAAGAGGTGCTCTACTTTGTAATGCTCGTTCACATACTCATTGAATGCTGCTTCTTTTTGCATGTCGGCTTTTCGTTTCTGGTGTCTATTGGACCTGCTGTTCTGTTTGGTCGAAGCAACCTCCGCTTCAACCATTTTTTGTTTTTCTCGCAACTGCTTTTGTTCCTCCTGCCTCTTCAGAGAACCCTTTTTGACCGTCTGTAAGTTGTCGGCAAAGTTATTGGTGTAGAAGGAAGCGCGCAGCTGATTCAGATCGGTCATGGAATGTTCGCACGGGATGTCGATGTCATTAATGGAGTTATCGGTGTTGTAGAACTCCGACAGGTATTCCCAGCGGTATTTCAATGCGGTTTTGCCAGTCAAGAAAATCGGGTAAGACTTGATTCGTTTCCGCTCCTTATCTTGCCGTTTGATAATGCGGATCACAATCATCTCTCCTTCTTTCAGTCCCATGACTTCCGTAGCCGTCATTAGTCTTCTAGAATCCACGCTTTCTGTTTTAGATTTACTCATGGACAGAGTCTGGCCGGAGCGGGACTTGGTGAGGATGGTTTCTTCTCCCAGCTTCTTGGAAATCAATTCAGCTGTTGATTCATCCGCGGTCAACAAATAGAGCGTATTCCCACAGTTTCCGTCAATGGTCTTCCAATCGTCGCCATACAGGTTCTCCAACTGGGCATACGCTTGGATAACCAAGTTAAAACGGATATTCCGCCCGAGACAGACGGTCACAATATTGGCCATGCCTTCAATCGCCGGCATGTTTCCGAATTCATCGAGGATGAAAATAACTTCCCGGTGGCATTTACCACCTTCTGAATTCGAAGCAATGCGGGCCAAGTTGGTATAGACTTGCTTCACATAGAGCGAAGCAATGACATTCAACGTAGCATCGTAATCGGGTACAATCATGAATACTGCTGTTGGCTTGTCGAAGTCCATGATGGCCATCATTTCAACGTTCGCATTGTTCACTTCATATTCTAGGAGTCCTTCGTGAACTTTCTCTTTATCTTTCCGCTCCCGCGTAATCAATCCGGTGATGTTCACCACGGTTACCTTTTTTTCAGCCGTTATCGTAAAGGAATCACCAACCTGTAGCGGGTTCTTATGGAATAACGTAAACATGCCATCCGCATCCGTTCGAATCGTCGCTGTTTTATTCCCAGAAAAGATCACATGGATTCGCGTGTCGGGTGCGGCCTTTCCTTTGATCCAACGCGAAAACCCGATTTTGGACATGTCGTATGAATTACGGGAGGTCAGTTTAGCCGTGCCATCGAGCGTGAAAACACCGAGTTTGGCATTCGCGTTGGCCAAAATACTAGCTCTGGTTTGCCCACTGGAGAAGTTGATGGTGGCGTACTGCATTTTAGCCGGATGATTTTCTGGAAACTTGGAAAAGAAATCATCTAGGGCACTGACTTCCTCCCCATCTTCATTTTTCATCATCCGCGTGCCCAAATCCGAGAGCATCAATGCCACATTGTACATGTTAATCTTTTCCCGCTCCATTTTGCATTGCTCGCACAACGCCAGAATCAGCGCGGTGCATAAATCCGTTGCCGAGTTCGCCCAGAAGGGATCTTTCGCTTTCGGATCGTGATAGAGCATAAAGGCTACGGAGCGGGCGTATTGTTGGGATAACGAAAAGTTGCCTTCCATAAACGCGTCAATGGTGAGCTGCAGTAGATTGTAGGACATACTCTGAATCGGATTCATCAGATTCAGCACTTCGACATGGTAACCGAGTCCTTCGAGCGTTTCTTTAGAGGCGGCGTATAGCTCGCCTTTGGGATCGTTTAAAATCATGCTGGCTTGTTGTTCTGCGCGGCTGTAAATGTCGATGGCTGAAAAGACGAATGTTTCGCCTTTCCCGCTTCGAGTCGTCCCAATTACCATGTTGTTTACCGGACTGTCGTCGATAAAGAGTCTTTTTTTATAGCGACCTACGGGCACCCCACCATTCCCGTTGAACCGCTCCCCTTTTTCGGGAACATCTCGGTATTGGTCTTGGATTTCCTTAAACGTGGTAAAACGGGCACTGCCCTTTTGTTCTTTCTTAATTTGACCGTAGTTTGTGATGTATTTGAAGACCAGGACTGCAGCCGCTATGAATGAAACCAGAAACAGCACGACATAAACAGCCGACGCTGTACCCAGGAACGGAAAACTGTAAATCATGGATGTTGTCAGATTGACCGATTCGGGTTCAAGTAAATTACCGGTGCCAAGTGTTTTTTGGAATACTTCGGCTACCACATTCACCAAAAAGTTCAGTGTAAGAAAAAAGAATGTGAATGAACCGGCTAGGATCAGCAATGGAATCCCAATCTTTTTCAGGTAAAAGGTAAAACGGTCATTAAACATGCTCTAATTGCCTCCCCCTCTTCAGTTATAGTGCAGCCAGTTCCTCTTTTTTCTTTTTCAATTCAGCATTGAGGGCTTTAATCGCCTTGGTATCCTTCTTCGCGTCTTTTTTTGCATCTGCTAAGTTAGTCTCAAGAGTTTTGATTTCGGCAGTCAGCACCTCGTGCAAATCGATTTTCTGCTTCAATTCGTCGCTGTTGTTGTTATTTAGTTCTACTTTTGCCTCTTCGATCTTCCCGAGCTTCAGGAGACCGTAGGTTTTCATTTCAGAACGTTCAACCGTCATGTTAATCGAAGGAAGGTTCATTATTAGTTTGTAATCCCCTTCAAAGTAAGCCAAATCGAATCGCGCTTCGTTTGTGGGGTACAGTTGGTTAAATTCGTTGATTTTCTGGGTCTTTTCCGCTTTGTCCAATTGTGGATTCTTCAGGATGAGTGTTTCTACATACACGGTATCCTCCATGATTTGGACAGCTTTTTCAAATTCGCTCTTCTTCAAATAAAGAGTAGCTAGGATCCGTTTTTGACTTTCGGTTAACTCCTCTTTTGCCTCGAGGGATGTTAGGAATATCTCCTCTTCTCCTAAAAGACCGTACTCATAGGTTTCAATGGTTTCTTCCTGCTGACTGACAATGCTGCGCCCTTCCTCTAGAGCCTCCTCATATTGGGCTTTCTGCAGGAAGTACAAAACTCCGAGGAACAGCAGCCCCACTCCTAAGACAGCGACGAGTGAATACACCGTGACCCGCTGCCACTTCTTTAATCGAGAAATGCGATCTTTATTGACGTTGATCAGCGCGCGATCTATTTTCTCTTCTTTCTTGAATTCTTCTGGCGTTAGCTTTTCAAGCTGTTCCAGCAAAAACAGCTTGTCCGCCTGTTTTTCTTTGTCGACACGGATTTTTGTCGCCTTGTCTTTGATTTGATGGTAAATGTTCGGGTAATCATAGGAGCCAAAGTTGAACACGCCCTTATAAAGATCGAGACCGTCTTTCCCAATCACAAAAAACTCAGCAGTGGCTTCACGTTGTTCATTCCGGTACGTCAATTCCAATTCATGTGTCAGTGCAACCGCTTGACCAAATTCAATCTTTTCATGATTCGCGATGGCGTCGGCTGGTGCGCCTACAAATAGTATCTTTAACATTGAACAGTTCTCCTTTAGCTAGTTAATAGAAAAAAGCCACTCATTCCGAAGCGGCTCTTCCTCTGTACTTATTAAAATTTAATGTTGCTGTCAATGCCTTCTGCAAGCCCATAAGCTCCCATCACAATGACCAACCCGACGGCTGCACCGATAAACCAACCGATGGCTTTCCCACGTCCGCGATCTCCACCCAGCATCAACGTGAACCCACCGATACAAAAAGCGATAGCTGCAGCAATCAACCCTAATCGTTGGGCCCATTCCAATATACTTAAACCCGTTTCGATTAATCCATCCATTTAAACCCCTCCTTTGCCGTTTATCTCTTAGTTTTGTGAACCCGTGCTAGGACTTGCGGCTTTCCGCTCTTTCTTCAAGAGGTTCATTAACAACGGAATGTTTTCAGCAATCACTTCTTGATGCTTCTCCTCTAACCAGTCGTCGTAATCTTTGCCGTTATAAGCAAGGAGGTGCTCGGCATTTGTCTTCAGTTCTTTTTGCTCTTTTGTTGCTGCCATTTCTAAAACCGCCTTTCGATTTGGTAGGTAGTAGCACACCCTTAAGAACAGTAATGTTCGGCGAATTTATAGCAGGTTCATTCGCTAACTCTCTGCAGCCTATAGCTGCAGCGCACAAGGTTTTTAGGGTACCCTAGAACTATAATCTGGCAACGGAACAACAGCCAATTTTAGGCGACTTTGGCCAAACCATTTCGTCGTATATCCATACCGCAAGTTGCCATCTGCGACAGACACGAACTATGAAGTTGTTTTGGTGTTGCTTACTGTTCTTAAGGGTGTGCTACTGACTTACTTACTTAATTTTTTTGATGCCCGCTATTTTCATCAAGTCATCGTGCTGATTTTTTCGTTTGGCCAGCAGTCGTTTTTCTGAAATCACTGAGCGCGTGCGATAATAGAGATCCGTGATATGACGAACGTCTCCGGATTCTTTCTCTACACCGACTGCCCCCTTCAATTCATACGTTTTTCCCTCGAATGTTTTTAAACTGGACGCTGACGCTAAATCGTATAAATAAAACCTCTCTGCCATCTGGTGATTCCTCGCTTCCATGTTCTTATCCTTAAAGAGAATAGATTCCCAAGGAAAATTCCTCATGGGAATTCCCAGTGATTCCACTACCAGCCGTACATTTTGAGCGGACGGGTTTTCATTCTTCCGCCGCTCCCACATGCTGATGGTGCTTTGCGGAATCTGGTTGCCGGTCCTATCGGATAACTCAGACTGAGAAATACCGAGTGCCACCCGCTGTTCCTTGATCCAGTCGCCAAACCATACCGACATCTCCTCCCCCTCCCTTCTGGTGTATGATGCGGATCATCGTTGATTAGTCAGAGTCTAACAGTATACCGATATTATTTCAACAGTATGCTGTTAATAATATCGGTATACTGATACAAAAGTAGGGGTAAGTCATAAGATTAGGATTTTCAGAAAAAAGCTGTTTATCGAATTTAGCAAAAAAAATGATTGGATAAGGGAGTTAAAAGTAACAATTTCTTAAAAATAGGAAGTTATCGAATGTAGGCAGTAGGAGAATACACCCCCTCGCAATGACCATCTGATCATTTTTAACTTTTGATCTTTTTTCTTGAAAAAGGTCTATTACCATTGTTAGCACTTCTTGTTTGATGGTAAAATATCTTGGATTAAAGATTTCTTAATGACCTGCGAATTCTATGGCGTCTGAAAATTCAAGATAATGATTAGAATGTGAATGAGATGAGGTATTGTATGCAAATTGATGAGGCCGTAACGACTCGTATCCAGCAGCTACTGACTGAAAGAGGATGGACAACCAATGAATTGATTAAACGCTCTGGTGTAAAACAATCAACCATATCTGAAATCATGGCTGGTAGATCTAAGTTTCCACGAATTAGTACCATTAAAAAGATAGCTCATGGTTTTGGAATGACATTATCGGAGTTTTTCAACCATAAAATGTTTGAAGATTAAGTATGTTGCTGACTAAGTAAAAATTTACGGATATGTATTTGTTAAATAATAGAAAATACAAAAAGGGCTGAGAATCATTTCTCAGCCCTTTTAGTTTGCTCTATAAATATTTATTTTATTTGAAGTTCATTCTAATTTTTTCATTTTTAGTCCAAGATAATAGTTCACTTAATAGTTCAAAGTTATATATTTTACTATTCAGCAGGTATATACGAGTATATCAGCATGCTAGCATACTTTAGATTAATCAATTAAAAGATTATCTAAAAGAAGTAGAAATATCTACCTAACAAAAGTAGAATTATCCACTTTCGTTAGGTAGATATTTGTTAGAATGAATGTGTGAATAACTCTTTTTGCTAAATAATATTACTCTTCATTTTCATTAAAGAAATCTGTCATGTATTCAAACTGCTTTTGCTGTCGATCAGTTAACTCATTTTTTGTATAATACTCAACAAGCTCTGAAATAATAGCATAGGTTTTATTTTCGTCCATGAACTTTCCAAGTACTCCAATTTGAATGTGAAGATCTTGTGGAACTTTAATGGATTTTACGTTATTATTTTTTCCAACAATGGACTTTGTTTTACGGGGCTGTTTTGCTATTGTTTCGGGAACAGGGATCATCGACTTATTCTCAATTGACGGAGCCGATATAATGTTTTGTTTAGTGGTGGATTCTTTGTCCACCGGTTTGGTTGGAGTTGATGGTGTATTATTGAATTTAAAATCGTTTTGGCTATTTATTACTACTGGTTTTGGTCTTTCAAGCGTATTGGCTCTTGTCTTTTTCTTAATTAAAGGACCTTTCTTTGAGATTTCAGACATCGACATTTTCCTCCTCTAACCTTTCGAGTTTTTCCTCTATTTCATCGACGACATCTAAAAAGGTTTGATGTGCTTTTCTGTCATGGTGATCTTCATTTTTAATTCCGGTCATATCCCAAGCTTTTAAACGTTCTAAGTGTTTAATAACATTCTTAAAAACATTGTCTTCACCAAAAAGTTCAGTTGCCCGTTCAACAGTACTTATGTCAACACGTCCCCCAGCTCGCAAAAGAACTGGCAATACTCCTAGAACCTGAATATCGGCTTCGTATTCATCTGCCATAAACTGCAAATAGGATACATAGGTTTCTGCACCTTCCAATGATAGCTCTTGGGCTTGCAATATTATAAGAACATAATCAGAAGCCATCATAGCATTGTCTGAATAGTCACTGATTGTTGGTGGCACATCAATAAAAATATAGTCGTAGTTTGCTTTTAGAGGCTCTAAAAGCGTTTTCAATAAAGTGATTTGTTCTAAATCATTCTGATAGTTTTGGTATAGAAACTTTGAAAAGTTTTTAAATGATACGGCTGCGGGAATCAAATCAAGATTTTCAGAAACATTCACAACAACATCTTGGAGATTTTTGTTCTTAAAACCATCGAAAATGGTTTGACCAATCTCTTCAATTCCTGCTGAACGAGCAATCAAAGTGCTGGCATTCCCTTGTGGATCCATATCGACGAGAAGAACCTTCTTTTTATGTATAGTTGCGTATTCCCAACTTACCATGACCGAGACCTTGGTTTTACCCACTCCCCTTTAAAATTTCCAACAACGATTGTTTTAGCTGTCATTATTATTCCTCCTAGATTTTTTATTACTACAAACTTCTACCTAGCAAACTTCTACTTCTGTATAGTTCTGATAATAACACAAGTAGAAGTTTGTGAGAATTAAAAATGAAATGTAATATAAATGTAATATTTAGGGGTTGTTCCCTACACAGGTAGAAAAGTGGAAATATCTACCTCTGCGAGAATGAGATTCATTATAACAAAAGTGGAAAAGTAGAAATATCTACCTCTGCGAAAATGGAATTTGTTCTAACGCAAGTAGAAAAGTAGAAATATCTACCTCTGCAAGAATAGAGTTCGTTCTAACGCAAGTAGAAAAGTAGAAATATCTACCTCCGCGAGAATAAGATTCATTATAACAAAAGTAGATATTTCTACTTTTGTTATAATCTTTTAAAAAAATAATCTGTTTTTAGACTGTTAAATGGATGTTTCAATCTATTTTTTTAAAAATTATTTTTAATTTATATATGCAGAGGTAGAAAAGTAGAAATATCTACCTGTGCGAGAATAAAATTCATTCTCACACGGGTAGAAAAGTAGAAATATCTACCTCTGCGAGAATAGAGTTCATTTTCACACAGGTAGAAAAGTAGAAATATCTACCTGCGCGAGAATAGGATTCACTCTCGCACAGGTAGAAAAGTAGAAATATCTACCTATGCGAGAATAGGGTTCATTCTCGCATAGGTAGAAAAGTAGAAATATCTACTTTTGTATGTACTCAAAACTTGATTTCAAGCTATTTACAGAGTAGGTTCCTTGCTTTAGTTTATGAACTATAGAGAAGTTTAGTAGAGTCGATATTGAATGGGGAAGGGGAATGCTTTGTGGTAAAGATGAATAATATTTTCGATTTACTTCTGCATGAAGGAATTCATACATATAAGCAAAGGTATTCTTCCGCAACCCTTCCTCAAGTCATTAATGAGCACAAGAAAACGCAGAAACATAAAAAAGGTGCAATCTCTGTGACCCGATCTAAAGAAGATCTATCGACACCAGGAGGTGTTAGAGGGTATGTGGTTACCTCGAAAGAGACTCTCTTGGAGGATTTTGTTGAACTTTCGCATTGGAATCCCAATGTACACAACTACTTGGGGTACAGTGATGTTGAAAGACGGCACCTCAAGGGACACACAGAAAAGAACCTGCAGCAAATCAATACCTTCGTTGTTGACATCGATACGAAAAAACAACCGTATACGGAAATTCTAACCGCTGCGCTCGATCACAGCGTCGGAATCCCCACACTCATCCTGGAGACCCCAAAAGGCTTTCAGGTCTATTTTGTGCTGGAAACACCGCTATTCATCAGCAATCAGAACGACTACCGCGGACTGAAGGTAGCCAAACGAATTTCTGAGAATATCAGGCGCAGCTTGGCGAAGGTCCTACAGGGAGTCGATCTATCCTGCAATGACTTTGGCTTTTTCCGCATGCCCAATGAAGAAAACATCCGCTGGTTTTCCGCAGACATGGTCTTTTCCATGCACAACCTGATTGGCTGGTCAAAACGACAGGACGATGACCAAAACCGCGGATTATTTGTCGTGGAATCAAAAGGGGAGGGGCTGGATCCGACACAGACCGAATGGTTCCAGGAATTAGTGGCCACACGTCATGTAAAAGGAAGTCATGGGCAAATTGGGCGTGACAACCTGATGTATACGCTCGCTCTGGCTTGTTACAGCGCAGGAAAAGGGATAGGGGAGACACTGGACCTGCTGGATGAATACAATTCATCCCTGGAAGTACCTGTACGCCACAGTGAGGTCCAAAAAATCGTGAAGAGTGCCTACAAGGGCCGCTTCAAAGGGGCAAGCCAAATCTATATTCAAGAACTGCTGGAAGCATGGCTTCCAGGAAAAGATGTGCCAGTCACGAATCACCTGGGAGGCTGGTACAAATTCAAGAAGGAACGAAAGGATCGGGTCCGCAGCCACTACGCTGAGTGGGAAGATGATCTGCTGGCGTATATCCAGTCGGAAACCAGTACGGTCCAGCCAATTGTATGGACTACACAGAAGGCATTGTGTGTAGCAATCGGAATGTCCCGCAGCACGTTCAACGAAGTTATCCGTAAATCCAAGAAACTTCTCATCAAACGAATCGGAAAAGGACGCAGTGCACAGACCGGATTGACCTCTGTCGACGTGCTTCTTCAGTGTGCGCTTGAATACAACCAGCAACATCGTTCCCTGTATTATGAGGCCCTTACTTTACTAAATGGATCACGTGAGAATGCTAGTGCTTTATGGGAACTTGAAAATCAGTTGACGTTGCTGACGAAATTCCCTGAAAGTTCGTCTTTAATTGGGAAAAAATTCAATTCTTCGTAAGTGTCCAGTCTGCCAATACATATCTGTATACGTGTTTAATTTTAGAGATTGTTTTCCAGCTGTTATTTCTTTTGTTTGGAGGATTGATTTGGGGAATTTTCTTTTATCCTGTTAAACTAGATGAAAAGAAAGGCAGGGGGGATTGGATGTTAGGTGGCTATGAAGCGTATCGATTAAAAGAAGGCATTTCTCCTGTAACATTGGTGACGGAACTGGAACTATTGAAGGCATTTGTTCGTTTTGTTAATCTTCGAAACAACAAGCAGCTGGAGCCGTATGAAATCAAACCGGCTGATGTTCGGGCATTTTTAGACCAGGAAAAGGACAAAGGGTTAAAGGCGAGTACAGTTAAGCGGAAAATGTACCATATTCGTCAGTACTTTCATTATCTTTGGAAAGTAGGGAAAGTACCGGTTGATTTTATGCCTAAATTTGAATATGAATTAGTGATAGAGAAGCAACCGGCTACACTTTTATATGCAGATTTTGCGAAGGAGAAGAGAAAGGTGTTGCAGTACCCGACTTTGGCATTGAATGCCAAGCTTTATTTTTTGTTTGCGATGGCTGGATTTCGGATGAGGGAGATTGAACGGTTACAAAGCAAGCATTTTCGTGATTTAGGGGATCGAATAGAAATGAATTTTGTGACATCCCAAGATGTTTTTTGGCAGTTAATTTTCGAAGATTCTGCGGAAGTTGCTGTGATTGTACAGGCGATGGAGAGGGCTTTGTTTCGGGAACACGATTATTTGGTTGCATCCGATAAAAAGTATGGACCAGATTATTTGCGGAACAATATGAAAGAGATTTATTTGGGCTTAACTAGTTTGCTGCCAAAGCGGTTTAAGACTGAAGAGGTTCGGATGGCTTATATTTATGACTTGTATAAGGTCCAGGAGAAGTCTTTCGATGAAATGGTAGAATTATTGGGTGTTACCCCTATGTCGCTTACATCGGCTTTGAAGCTTGTTTTTGAAAGTTATAAGTAACTTCAAGATGAATAAATAAAGTAGGTATAAGTGAATTATTTTTTGCTTTACTAAACAAGGTAAACTTAGTTTTTAAAAAAGGGGAAACGAATGGGGGTTTTTATTTTGGAACATCAGATAATTAATGAAGGAAAATATATGATGGAAATATACCAAGGAAATGCGCTCACTGAAATGGAGAAGAAGATTATTTTTATAGTAGCGAGTTTGGTAAATAAAACTGACCAAGAAGATCAAACCTATGAACTTCCTATCGATGAATTGTATAGGTTTCTTGAGTTAGAAGGCTTAAACAGTCATTTACAGTTTAAAGAAATTATCGATGAACTCATGTCTAAAGTAGTAGAAATTCCTCGTGAAGATGGGGGATGGCTGATGACCCATTGGCTAGCAAGTGTTAAGTATATAAAAGACACCGAAGTAATTCAATTTACTTTTTCATCAAAGCTAATGCCCTATTTCTTACAGTTGAAAAGATATCTTTTCAACTGTAAGTCGTGATGATGTCACCTTTTAATCTAGAATATATATACAAATCATCGAATTTACCACAAGTAAATTCATAATGCCTTAGTAATCCTTCCTGTTTAAATCCGTTTTTCTCTAACAATTTTGATGAAGCTGAATTAGCAGGCTCGACTAATGCTTCAATTCGTTCTAATTGGAAGTGTTGAAACCCATAAAGAATGATAGCTTCCAATGCTTCACTGACAATGCCTTTACCCCAATACTCTTTACTTAATTCATAACCAATCTCAGTTCGGGAATGCTCGGGGTGCGTATAAAAAAAACCACAACTTCCAATAACTCTTCCATTTTCTTTGTGTGTTATTCCCCATCTAATTCCTGTGGACTCTTTGAATATTTTTTGGTACCAGCCAATTTCATCAAGTGTCTCTTTTTCTGTCTGAAAAGGTTCTAGCTCCATATGTTTCATTACCTCTTTATCCGATAAATAGAGGAACATATCAGCTGAATCTTCTTTTAGTACCTCAGTTTTAGAGCTATCTATCTTCTAAGAAATCCATAACATCAACAGCCACATTACAACTTCATCAAATAGCGTCGTTTCATTTTAGTAGTCTTCTATATAATTCAGCGAATTCTTGTCATAAATATAACATTAGATTATAAAAATAGAGGAATGACTTAAAGAACAAAAGGAGATTTTCAAAAAAAGCCAAATCTTCCTCAAATAAGGGGAATTCAGCTTTCATTATTTTTATTGAATGCTCATTTTCCACAACCGTAATACGGCGTTTTCGATGGCTTTCCAATTAATATCGGTAGCATACGGATACTGTTGCTGATACCGAGTCCACAGTTTTTCCATATAATCGCTCTGAAAGACTTCGTTTAGAATAGCTTCTCCATCTTTTAGCAATCCTTCAGATCCGCGGTGGTTGGCAGTAGAGAGGAATGCTTTTTGCAGCAGGTCATTATTGAAGCCGGCTTTTTTGGTTTCGAGTAGCGCATAAATATCATAAAAATCCCGAAGTCGGGTATTAGTTGTTCCTCTTGTAATCATCGTCTCGAGCTTTTCAGCGAGGACTGTTTCAATTGGATAGGCGAGTACCTCGATTTTCCGATTTTCCAACAAAAGCTGATACTGGTATTCTATTTCCTTCGGTGTGATTTTGTCTCCAGTTGTCAAATCAACCTTTAAGGGAAGCCGAACTTGATCGAGCTGCGCCAATATAGACAAACGGAAGCCGTTGTAATCTGCTTCGTCACGAATCGGTTCCACCTTTTCTAAACTCAGGATGACGCCATCCTCGAGGGAAATGGACACGATATCCAAGAAGGCTTTCTCAATCGCATCCTGGTTCACGGGATACCCTTGGATTGTTGCATCCATATCCATAGTGGAACGCAAATCAACACCAATAATAGAAGCTACCAAGACGCCGCCTTTTAGTACAAAATGTTGATTGAAATCCGAATGACGATACGCTCCAGTAAGCGTTCGAACATGTAATTCCGCAAAAGAAGCTGCGCGTGAATTCCACGTTGTTTGGACATATTTTTAATGAGGTCTTTCACTTGTCTAGAACTTTTCATAAGAGAATCTCCACATACTTTCGAATCGGGGAAGAAACCCGGAATAGGTCAGCATAGCGTAGCAGCTGCGGAATATTTTTTTCTTTCCGCGTTAAGTAACGCTTCATGCTGTCGTTCAATAGGTCAGCATCTACTTTGTTCCGTTGCCTGAACAGGTCACATAAGGTACGTTCGGCATTGTATAGACGAATCTGCCGGCCATAAACTGTAGAAGATTCTGTTACCCCAAGCTCATGCCATTCTTTTTTTACCGTATAAACTTGTAAGCCATTATTCATAAGGAGCTGGTTATGGTAGCCTGTTGGCACAGTAACGGAATACGAGATAGGGTCCCGATCCGTCAAATCGTGCAAATACAGAGCCGTTTCGTGAGAAAAAATGAGTTGTGGACTTCGTGCCTGTAGCATATAGAGGTCATCTTCGAATGTGTCAGGGGTCAAGTAGACCCCATGACCCACGCGCTCAATGATCCCTTCACGGGCCAATAACGTTAAATAATACCTCGGAATTCCTGCTGTTTCAGCATCTCGTGTCAAGACGAGTCCATCTTGCCTATCAATCAATTCAAGGAGTTGTGTTGTGTAGGACACTATGGTCACCTTCTTTTGCGTTTATACTACGATTCTATACTAATAACGTGTAAATGCAAAAAAATAGAAACCAAGATCTAGAAATAAAACGACCCACCGTGGTCCACATTGTGAAGAGGCGTGGTGGGTTCTGTAACTAGTCATATAAAATTAATCATTTAAGGCGGTTATTCTTTCGTTAGTTGTGTTAATAGAGGATTGTCGATATTAATGTATCAAGAGAAATTGCCAGCACTGAACGACTGTTTACGCATTTGTCGTTGCGAGTTGGGCATTCATCTCCCACTAACACAAGGATTCGGTAATCCGCCATCTGATAACCCCGCTTAACCTTATGATTAGCCACTAGTGACTTTCCATGAAAACATGGATAGGTGCAGTTGACCAATTTTTTAAATTTTCTAGCACAACGTTTGAAAAATTAGCAGTATACGTGCCGTTTTACAAGCCCAATTCCTTTTTGACTTCGTCCAATGAATAAAGTGTTTCCGTTTAAAGTCATCTGATTCGCTTCTTTGGTTGCTTTTATTTCACCTATGTAGTCAATAAAAATTATTTTATCTACCATGCGTAATATTATCATCGAATATTTGTGTATTCCAATTCCCTGTAATTTATTGTTTCTAACAGTATATTATTTCGTATTGTGTATTTATCCAAAGTGTAAAGTGGAACAACTGGTTCTTGTGGTAATACACAGTTTGTTCTATGAATTCACTTTTTTACTTTGGTAAATTTAAATGAAAAATTTTAAATTTTTGATAAAGGATAGCTATACAACGAACAAGAGGCTATACTTAAAAAAAGTTCCAATTGATAATGATTTTCATTATCAACGAGGTCTTAATAAAATAAGGAAGAAGTGAAGAGATTTGTATTCGAATCAGAGTAGAAAGAAAACAATGTTTTTAAGTATAGCGTTATTATCATTATTTTTAATGATCGCAGGGTGTAGCAACTCGGCATCATCTAATACAGAAGCAGGGTCGGCAAGTGATGTGGAGAGTCAAACAATCACACATGCGATGGGAACTACAGAAATTAAAGGAACACCACAGCGAGTTGTGACGCTATATCAAGGTGCAAACGATGCAGCCGTCGCCCTCGGCGTAACGCCCGTTGGCATTGTGGAATCATGGGATGAACAACCCGTTTACAATTATTTAAAAGAAGAGCTAGGTGAAGTTCCCATCGTCGGACAAGAAACACAGCCAAACTTAGAAGAAATCGCCAAGTTAAAGCCGGATTTAATTATTGCGTCTAAAATTCGACACGAAGAAGTATATGAACAGTTGTCAGCCATTGCGCCAACGATTGCTCATGAAACCGTATTTGTTTTTAAAGAAACGGTCGACCTGATGGGGCAAGCCTTACATAAAGAAACTGAAGCTCAAGAAATCATCGAGGATTGGGATAACCGAGTCATTGATTTTAAAGAAAAGTTAGAAGTGAAGATGGGTGATAAAGCTCCAGAGCATGTTGCGGTGTTGAATTTTAGAGCAGACCATTCACGTATTTACTACACTGGTTTTGCAGGGTCCATTTTAACAGAACTTGGATTTGAAGGACCTAAAAATATGCAAGATGACAGTCCAGATATCATCAAATTAACAGACAAAGAAAGCATTACAGAAATGAATGCGGATGCTTTTTATATTTTCATGGATAAAAACGATCCAGCGGTGGTTAAAACATACGAAGAGTGGACCAACCATCCGTTATGGGAAAATCTTGACGCTGTCAAATCAAATCAAGTTTATGGGGTAGACGAAATTGTTTGGAATCTTGGCGGCGGCATCATTTCAGCGAATCTCATGTTGGATGATATGTACGATCGATTCGGATTAGAAAAATAAAACGGTAAGGGGTGGGGAAATCCCATCCCTTACTTTCTTTAATGGCTATGGAAAGCAGGGATAAATATGAGGAAGTTGTCATCTCATAAACCTTTTAAATTAGTTGTTTTGTTTGCTTCTATTGTGGTGATGATTTTTTCATTTGTTTTGAGTCTCTCATTAGGGCAAAATTCAATTCCATTTTGGACGACGATCGAAGCACTTCTTTACTTTGATGCAACGAATACCGAACACATTATTGTCACAACTTCTAGAATGACAAGGGCCATTATCGCAACCTTTATAGGGGCTAACTTAGCTGTGGCAGGTGCATTAATGCAGGCGATGACGAGAAACCCATTAGCCTCTCCAGATATCCTAGGTGTCAATGCAGGTGCGTTATTTTTTATTGTCTTGTCAGCGACCTTTTTTTCTGTAGATTCCCTGCAGTCCTATATGTGGATTGCTTTTTTAGGTGCAGGAGTGGCAGGGGTTTCTGTTTACTTTTTAGGATCGTTGGGGAAAGACGGGTTGTCGCCTATTAGACTAGTTTTAGCAGGCGCCGCCATTTCTGCCCTTTTTGTTTCATTTACACAAGGGTTGCTCGTGGTTGATGAACAACGACTACAGAGCATCTTATTTTGGTTAGCAGGATCGGTATCGGGAAGAAGTTTAGATATGATTATTCCTGTCTTACCCTATATGCTAATCGCCTTATTCATTGCTTTATTCTTAGGGAAACCCGTGACCATCTTACTTGCAGGAGAAGATGTAGCGAAGAGCTTAGGTCAACGAACGGCCTTGCTGAAAGTGATCATTGGTATAGTCGTTATTGTATTGGCGGGTGGCTCTGTAGCGGTGGCAGGTTCAATCGGATTTATTGGTTTGATTGTTCCTCATTTAGTTAAAGGAATCGTTGGACCTGATTACCGTTGGGTGATTATTTTGAGTGCTTTAATGGGAGCTAGCTTACTGTTACTGGCAGATGTGGTTGCTCGATTTATTATTGCTCCCCAGGAAATGCCCATTGGTGTGATGACAGCGTTAATTGGCACACCGTTTTTCATTTATATTGCTCGGAAAGGCGTGGTGAAGAATGGGTAGACACATTACGGTTAAAAGTAAATCAGAAAATTTTTCTTTTCAAGTCGATAAAAAAACCATTACTACTGTAATAGCACTCGCTTTATTAGCTATCGCAATATTGATGATGAGTCTGTCGATTGGAAGTAGTTTTATCAGTCCATGGGTCATCATTAAAAATTTAATGGGTATTGTAGAACCGGACTTTATACTGAACGAACTGAGATTGCCACGCGTGTTACTTGCCTTTATGGTGGGCGCAGCTTTAGGCGTGGCAGGATCTATTTTGCAAGCAATTATACGGAATCCTTTAGCCTCGCCAGACATTATCGGTATAACAGCCGGAGCTTCTGCGGGCGCAATTATTTTTATTGTGGTTTTCTTAGGAACGGTTAGTGCAGTATTTATGCCACTAGCTGCCATTTTAGGGGCAGTAATTGTCGCCTCAATCATCTATTTGCTGGCATGGAATAACGGAGTAACACCCATTCGTCTTGTGTTAATCGGTATCGGAATCGCGGCTGCGATGAAAGCAATTGTCTTAATGATGATCGTGTTGAGCGATACAGCTGTAACCACCAAAGCCTATCTCTGGTTGACTGGCAGTTTGTACGGTTCAAATTGGGGACATGTCTATTCGATGTTACCTTTTGTTCTCCTATTTATTCCGTTGACGGCTTTTCTGGCTCGCTCTGTAAGTGTCAAGGAATTGGGAGATGATATTGCGACGGGGCTTGGTGTGAAAGTTCAATCTAGGCGTTTTTTATTGCTATTGATCAGTGTGGTGCTTGCGGGAACGGCGGCAGCTTTCGCGGGAGGAATCGAATTTGTTGGTTTGATTGCACCGCACATTGGGCGATTACTGATTGGTCGCTCATTTGCTGCACTTATACCGGTATCGGCATTAATCGGCGGAATGATTGTGGTGTTAGCTGATTTTGTGGCGCGCACTGCATTTTTACCCTTAGATCTTCCGGCGGGAGTATTTACGGCTGCCATTGGCGCACCATTTTTCATTTATCTCCTATTTCGAAATCGAAATGGATAATGCGATAGAAAGGGGACGAGGAAATACGTATGTTAGAAGCAAATTCTTTATCCTTAGGCTATGGTCAAACTAAAGTCATTGAAGATTTACAATTAACCATCCCAAAAGGAGAAATCACCGTTTTTGTTGGAGCCAATGGCTGTGGAAAATCGACCTTGCTAAGATCTTTAGCAAGGCTTATCAAACCACAAACTGGAGAGATTTTGCTAAATGGGATGGGGTTAAAAAAACAGTCCACAAAAGAAGTAGCTAAGAAACTGGCTATTCTTCCTCAAACTCCGTTAGCTCCAGAAGGTCTAACGGTTTTACAACTAGTTAAACAGGGCAGGTATCCTCATCAGAGTTGGTTAAAGCAATGGTCGGAGGAAGATGAGTCTGTCGTCAATCGTGTGTTAGAACTAACCGATATGAAAGAATTTGAAGAAAAAACGGTGGATTCGTTATCAGGTGGCCAAAGACAGCGTGCCTGGATTGCGATGACACTCGCTCAAAAAACAGATGTAATTTTATTAGATGAGCCAACAACCTATTTGGATTTAGCGCATCAAATCGAAATTTTAGATCTTCTGTTTGAGTTAAATGAAAAAGAAAACAGAACCATCGTGATGGTTCTTCACGATTTAAATTTAGCGTGCCGGTATGCACATCACATTGTAGCCATTTGCGATAAGAATGTTTATTCACAAGGCAAACCAGAAGAAGTGATCACCCCTCAAATGGTCAACGATGTATTTTCCATGCGCTGTGAAATAGGGAAAGATCCCTTATATGGGACCCCTGTATGCATTCCATATGGCAAGGGTAGAAAAATTTAAAGAAAGGAGTTTTTCGATGAAGCCTAAAGAGATTTTTGACGTGAGTATCATTGGTGGTGGACCGGCGGGGCTTTTTTCTACGTTTTATAGTGGGTGTCGTGAGATGAAAGTGAAATTAATCGAATACCATTCAGTGCTTGGAGGAAAACTAAATGTTTATCCCGAAAAATTAGTTTGGGATGTCGGAGGGGTTGTTCCGACTCCGGCGCATCAATTAGTTGACCACTTAGTGAGACAAGCCAACACATTTCAGCCAGAAATTGTCCTGGATACAAAAGTGACTTCCATTTCTAAAGACGAGGTTGGTATCTTTACTGTGCACACGCAAACGGGTGAAGAGCATTACTCAAAAGCCGTTATCCTAGCGGTTGGAGGAGGCATACTGCAACCTACACGACTAGATATTGAAGGGGCAGAGCGCTTTGAAGTGACAAACTTGCATTATACGGTGAAGTCACTTGCTCAATTTAAAGGAAAACGCGTCTTAATTTCTGGCGGAGGAAATTCTGCGATTGATTGGGCGAATGAATTAGAAACGATTGCAGCTAAAGTATATTTGACGTACCGAAAAGATTTATTAAAAGGACATGAAGCCGAAATAGCCAAACTGCAAAAAAGCTCCGTTCAATGTTACTTGAACACCAAGATTGAAAAATTAATCGCATCACCTAATCATGAAACAATTCAACAAGTGGTGTTAAGTGATGAAAATCTAACCGAAACCCACTCAATAGACGTTGATGAAGTCATTATTAACCATGGTTTTGAAAGAGAAAGAGAATTAGTAGAAAACAGTCCCATTCCAATTGAAATGGCTTCTCCACGAACCGTGGCAGGCAATTCAAAAGGAGAAACGTCGGTTGCTGGGTTATTTGCCGCAGGCGATATTTTAGAACATGATGGCAAGTTGCGTCTTATTGCTGGAGCTTTTACAGACGGTGCTACTGCAGTTAATCATGCGAAATCATATATTGAACCCGATGCTAGTAATCGGGGGATTGTTTCTACGCATAACGAAATGTTCAAAGTAAAGAACAAAGAAATTTTCAGGACTATGCAATCTAATAAATAAAACAGAAAAACCTAAAAATCCATCGGTAGTATGACGATGGATTTTTAGGTTTAGCAAAATAACCTTATTTAGTTTTCTAAATTCTTTAAGAAATCAGCAAGTCGGTTAGAAGCGTCTTTAAATGCTTTATCTTCGTCTCGATCTCCTACACCAAGAATCATGACGATTTCTAACTCGTCCTCTGTTCTACCCGTAATTCGATAAATAACGCGAATGCCACTGCCTTTAAACTTCAATTCCTTACAACCATGCAATTTCATATTCCGTTTATTTTCAAGTTCTTTTCCAAGTGTATCCGCACGTATGCGTAACTTTGCTAATCCCTTATTCACATGTCCTTTTACGCTGCCATCTAGCTTATCGTATTCCCTTTGAGCCTTTTTATCGAATCGAATCTTATATCGATCTTGACTCATTTATTCAAATAACTCGTCATCTGCAATTTCATCCGGATCACTAGACATAATTTGAGCATAACTAACTTCCCCTACAGCTTCGCGTAGTGAGATAGAGTCTTCGGGATGGGCATCAGCATATTCAGCACGACGGGCAATTTCGTCCATATAAAATAATTCACGATAAGTTTCAAGCTCTTGATACATTTTAAGGTAGTATGCGTAATCTAACACAACACTGTCGAGCTTGTTGTTTGACAAAATGTATTGAGGTGAATTCTTTGCAGCAGCTCGTACTTTGCCGAACGTTTTAGAAGCAATTCCAGCTGCTGTGATTTGTTCATCGCTGAACTTAGGTCTTTCTGGAATATGAATACTCATCGTTATCAACTCCTTATTGTTTCATTTAAATAAAGTATACTATAAAATATTATTCGAGTACAGAAAAAAATCCGTATTATCATCCGTGTTTTCGTACGTACTTTGTTTCATTATGTTTTTTTACAGCTACAATTTTAATTTTTTTAGGAATGATCATACCTAGTGTCAATTAGTTATAGAAACAGAGGATTGTCTATACTGTTCATATTTTCTACTGTAAACATCGGATGATGACACACTTCACCTCAACCTTGAAACTAAGAAAAAAGAGTAGCTAAAGCTACATTTTTTAAAAAATTTACTCAACAATCGCCCGCGATTTTATTAGAATGAACAATTCATTTTGGAGTTATTTCTCTACAAGTCCCCATACATTTCCAAAAGGGTCAATAAGTTGGCAAATCCATACCTTATCTACTCCGAAAATTGGACCTCGGAACAGCAAACAATCATGTGATTTGAAATGCTTTATGGATTCTTTGATATCCGCTACACGCCAATATGTCACTTGTCCAGCGACACCAGATGAAATTTTATCATCACTCGGATGAATTCCAATAGTGGAGTTTGCTAAATAAAAAGCACAGTAATTTTCATTATCAAAATAAGGATTTTCACCGAGCAAATCTATAAACCATTGCTTAGCTTCCTGAACATCAGGAACAAAAAACAATACTTCTTCAACACCTAATATTCCATCCATATATTCCTCGTCTCCATCCTTATCCTGGCCCGTTTATTAAAGATTAGGCTCTCTTAATTATATAATTATTTAACCCGATGTCCCAGTAAGCCACTACATCATCAGTCGTGTTTATAAGTTTTCCATAAATTCATCATTTAAGTCCAGGAAAAAGAGAATTGTCGAAACTGTTTGCATTTCCGATCAAAATATCGATTTAATTTTACCTACTCCATAGAAATTTTTGCTATTAAAATCGTATTCATCTCAAATTTGAAAAAAAGGTATAAAAAAAGAGTAGCGCTGGCTACTTTTTCTAAAACGTTTACTCAAAAGCTGTCCGGATTCTTGAGTATATAAGTACACCTATGTTTGTTAAATTAAAATCGTTTATGTGTAAATTTGTCTTGAGTAAAAGGGAATTTATATAACGAATTATAGGATATTAAGGTATCTTGAGTTAAAATTAAAACCTTCTCACTATCCATCATTCCACTAGAATTGAGTTGTTTTTTAATAGAGAAGTCGTTTTCGCCTTCTTTATTTTTGAGTTCTTTCACTAACGTATATATAGGTGATTTCATTTCATTCGATATCGAACGAATGAAATCAAAATAATCATTGCTGATACAATGGCCTTCTACAAAACCCTCTGTTTGTTGACGGGCAAAAATATAAAAATTCCCTTCCTTTTTAACAAATGAGTGCTTATTAAATCTATCTTTCTCAATCAGTGAGCTTTTTTCAGATAGTATAAAAAAACTGAACGTAGTCATATCTTATCTTCTCCTTTCATTTAAAAATTTATCCCAATAGCGTGCATTAATTTCCTCTAAAATGCTTAGTAAACGATCGTCCATGTAAGTGTAAGGGTCGTTATTCAACATGATAAAACGCCTTTAAGTTTTCATCAAATGCTTTCCAAGTTAAGGCGATAGATGGTGCTTCCATATCCAATACAGTTTTTATTCCTTCTGCTACTACTTGTACTCTTTTTATTGGGTTATCTCTTTTACCAGCGGGGAAAATAGCTAATGCGTTTAACTCTTGATGACCATTTTCCCACGTCCATTTTCTTAATTCTAATTCACTAATTTGTTTTTTGGGAGGAATCTCTTTCCCTGTCCAATCACATATTTCGAAAAGTGGATATTTGTCTCCAGTCCCTTGTTCAATAATTCCGATGACCTTAAGGAGAATAAAATTCCCTGAAACTAATTCATAGCTAATGGCATCACCAGCTTTTAAAAATGTCTTGGTTACAAACCTCTTTGGAATTCTTTTAGCTGGTGATTGCGGGGACTGTAATTGTTCTTTTAGTTTCAGGAGAACAGATTCACGTTTTTTATGTAATTTTGGATCTTCTTCCCAACGTTCAAGGTCCACACCACTATCAATAATTTCAATTGCTTTATGTTTGACTTCTTCTTGAAGCCTTCCTAACTTCCACTGTATTAAAGTGAATGACAACCAAAAGACTGTAATTTCTTCATCATCTAACTCATGTTGAAATTCTTTAATTACTACTTTACTTGCTTCTTCATTCGAATAATTTTCTCCTAATAAATCCTTATATCTAAAACTGATATCTTCAGCCACATCATCGGATAATATTGCTACTCCCCAAACACCCACATCAACACTCCCAGATTTCAAAATGTAATTTTTTAAAAATTCAATGAAGAAATTCGAAGTACCTTATTCAACTAACCGTGCTCTAATTGTTCAAAAGCTCTATTTTTAAAAAATAGGTTCGTTTGTTGAAAAATAATCTCTCTTGATCACATAATTATTTAACCAACATGCTAAAAAGCTAACACATCAATAGTCAATTTTTAAATTACTTCTCATAAATATACCATTTAAGTTTAGGAAATAGAGGAATACCAATACTAATATACCCTCGCTTACCTTCTACTTTTGTAAGCGTCCAATATCAAAAACCTAGTTTCTTGAATCAATTTCATAAATCGCCCTTTTAAAAAAGTTTAGACGGTTTTTCGGACCATTTTTCCTGTTTTTAAAATTTAAGCGGCTGCTAAAGCACGGTTTCTAGCGACTTTCAAACGATCGCTCGCCAATCGGGACGCGTTGTAAATCAACGAAACGAGTTCAAAATGGACTTTCGCTTTCTTGCCTGTCCGGTGTCGAACATTATTCAAATCGAAATACTCCTTCAAGTAAGCGTTGACGCGTTCCACTGCGGCGCGCTGTTTATAGAACAGCGTCCATTTCAAGGAACCTACCAAAAAACCATGAAAGCTTACCGGAAGGTAAACTTATTGAAATTAGAAGAGTGGATGCTTGTCTCCTTGACAGAAAATGAAGCACGAGATGTCTTGGAAATCGTTGAGGCCAGGTATCAGAACGCTACCCACAGTCTTCTGTTCTCAATTTGAACCAGACGGTTGGTATGAATAAATTGGCGAAGCAACGTTAACTGATGCCATTTTCGACCGGGTGATTCATAGTTCGCACTCCATTTTCATTGACGGAAAGATTTCTATGCGAGAGAGACTAGGGATTCACTCATAAGAATAAAAAGACCGCCCGAGGGCTGCCTTTTTATTCTTATGAGTGGTTCTCTGATGTCCGGAGTGGTTTTTAAACATGTCCGCCCTGGTTCTATTTCATGGCACGACTGGTCCTCGAGTTTGTCCTTCTTCAATGATTCATTGATACTAAAGGGTTCACTACTTTAAAAATCATGGATAACATCGGTTGTTATAGCAAATAGATTTTTTGCAATTTATTTTAAAGAGGTATCAACTACCTTAATAATGCACCATTTTTTTAAATATTAAGATATTTTGAGTAAGCAATTGTATCTAAAAAAGTTGATTGTGGTCAACACCAGAGTCATCAGAATATGCCTTTACCCTCTTGTATCTTAAATTGGAATATACCAAATTAACCGATACGTAAACAGGAACTTTAAGAATATTAGGTAATAGAGAGGTTTAGGTAAATAGTCATAGGCATAAATATTTATATAAATTATTTAAATGGGAATAAAATATGCATAAATACATATTTTATTCCCACTTAATCTGTTAATTTATTATTTATAAGTTAAATGTCTAGGAGGAATAATATGTTAAAAAGTAAGAGTTTTATATTGGGTACTATTATAGCTATTTTTTCAATAACTTTAATATTTACAAATGGTTTGCAAATTGACAGTGCTTTCAGCAACGGAGGGGACATTGCTGGAGATTTATTTCCGAATACTGAACTTCCATTCGAAAACTAGGTTGTTATCTTTTCTAAGAGATAATTAGACTTATTTTCTAATAGAATATTTGTGTATAGATCAAGATTTAGCAATCCAAAGAAGAATTGAGCACTCTTGTAAGAGGAAGTAATATCTTCGAAAGAGAAATCAAGCTCTTCTAATAAAGAACCTCTTTGATAGTAAAATTGGCCAAGAAGGGACATATTGGCTGTTTCAATTGAGATTTTGATTCCTTGATCAGTATACAAAAGAGAAGATGCGTAGTCCTTCTTCAAATAAAGTAATTTCCCGAAATTGTAAATTACTTTTATTTTTAAATTTTCTGCTTCTTGAGTATTTAAATCTTCATCTAATATGCTCTGATAAATCTCGATACTCTTATTAAAGAAGTTATTTTCTGCATAGATGTTGGCAATTGAATTTTTAATATGAAGATTTAGAAGGTTGTCCATACCTGGCATTTTTTTTCGCAACAAGAGAAGAAGTTCTGTTTTGCAATTGTCAGCATCAATTCTTTTTAAATAATAAGCAGCCATATAATTTTGCCATAAAAGAAACTTTTTTGTTTCAGGATGGAAGTTTTTTTCTTCTAACAGCAATTTTTCAACATATTGAAGAAGCTTTTTATAGCTCTTATTAGAAGACATAGCCCATATCTTGTTTTTAATTGTCTTTGTCTCCTCAGCTTGTTCATGAGTTAAAATTTCAAAGAAATAATTGACCGAAAGTTGGAGTTTGTTGGCAATTAAATAGAGCAAATCTATACTCGGATAGAACTCACCCGCTTCAATTCGACTAATTTCTGATTGGCTGCACATACCTTCAGCTAACTGGTTTTGCGTTAACTTTTTTGCTTTACGAATTCTTTTTATTTCGGATCCTAATCGTTGTTTATCAAGCACACCATCACCTTTTTCCTATAAATTTCCATTGCATCATAGATAAATCTTACTTTAAGTTTTAATTAAAGCAAATTCAAATGTTTAAAGAAAGATAATTTTGGTAAAAATCGTGTAAACAAAAATCACTATATAATCAAAACATTTTATTTCTGTAATTAGATATTTTGATAGTTTTTTCAATTATTTTGTTGAAAAATAAAAGTTATTCAATGTCGATAGGAAGTGGCCGAATGAAAAAATGGGCTATAAGAATTATTTTGTTATTAGTTTTAGTTATTTTTTTATATATTGGAGGAAGAATTTTTCAAGATAGCACAAGAGGAATCGTAGATGTTGAAAAAATTAAAGGTATTAGTATTAACCAAGAAGAAAGTTCAAGCATCCCTTCAGACAACTTAGTCTTAGAAGGAACTATTGACGCAGGAAATTTCGAAAAAATTTCTTCCATTTCCGCATTAAAAAAAGAGGGAGTTATTTACGTTTATATTAATACCGTAAAAGGCATTTCACTATCGAATAAATTTAGTCAATCTCTGGATAATGTACTTGTTAACTATGATAGTACAGAGGTTAAAGAAATTGTATTGATCAGTGGACCTGAAATAATTGTAAAGAATACAGGTGAGGGTAACGTAGATTCTATTGAAGTTAATAATTTTACAAAAAAGAAATTAATAAAAGACTTTACTAAACAATAAAAAATATTTCTTAGTTCTTAAACTTAGGGGAGGTGATTTTTTGAAAAAGAAATTAGGTTTAGGTATTTTTAGCACAATTTTTGCAGTATCTTTGCTTCTAGTATCAACAATGCCTGCATTTGCAGCTCAGGGTCCTTGGAGTTCAGCGTTTAAGTATGACATTAATGGAATTTCTTCAGTTGGAACGAGCAATGCGTCCGAGGGAGGCAATTATCAATTAAGGGTTGTGTATGCAACTGGTACTATAGTGGGGAATAAATCATACTATTTAGGTACTAACAAAAGCGCATCGTCTACATTTTATGGAACTCCTAGTCGAGATAAAAAAGGTATGGTTTTAGTTAGTCCACAATACTACCATAGTCCATGGTTCGAAGTGTAAAACACAAAGTAAAGAACGGTATATTAATATCGTTCTTTACTTTTTAATTTGGAGGACATATTTTATGAATATATTTGAGTTGAAAAATTTATCAAAAAAATTTGGAAAAAGAACTATATTTAACAATGTAAACTTAAGCGTTTCTAATCCGTCCCACATACACGTTTTAATTGGCAAAAGCGGACAAGGGAAGACAACTTTACTAAATATCTTATTGGGTTTAGATACAGATTTTTCAGGCGATTATTACTTATTAAACCAAAATTCTAAGAACATTTCAAAAAAAGAGTGGAATCGTTCGAGGACTCATGATATTCAAATTGTTTTCCAAGATTATAAGTTATTAGAGAACTTTACGGTCTATGAAAACATTTTTTATTCAGGTGATTATACAGAAGAAAATATAAATAATATTCTAATTGAAATGGATATAATAGATTTATCTGGAAATTTAGTGAAAAACTTAAGTGGTGGACAAAAACAAAGAGTAGCGATCGCAAGAGCTGTTATTGGAAATCCTAGAATATTATTACTAGATGAACCAACAGGTAATCTAGATGGAATGACATCAGCCAAAGTAATGCAATACATACAAAAGTTACGTTCTAAAGGAATTTTGGTGTTTCTAGTAACTCATGATCCATCAGTTATTCAAATGGCAGATGTTTTATACGAGATAAAAGATGGAAAAATTACAGAAATCAAAAATGAAAATTCAACTATTAATATTAATAGCAACGAGAGTGTGATATCAAAAGAACCTCTACAAAATTATTCCTCTAAAAAACATTCTTTATCCTATGCTATAAAAAATTTAACGAGAACTAAAAAAAAGATTGGCTTCTTAGCTATTCCTATAATTATGATTTTATGTAGTTTTGTTTTATCTTTTACAGCATATCAAGCCTCATCTGTAGAATCATTTGATAAATTTTTTTCAGGTATAGGTGAAAGAACTGTTGTTTTAAACACGCAAGAACTTAATCAGAGCACCGTAAGTGAAATTCAAGAGAAAAATATTAGTTCTCAATTTGATGGAATGAGAATCGGTTTTTCAGAAGAGGATTTACAGGAAGTTAAGAAAATTGAGCAAGTTGAAGATGCCATTTTAATAACAGGAGACGTTGAAACAAATTATGATAAAGACAAAAATATTTTTGATGAAAGTATAACCGAAGAAGACTTCCCAAATGAATTAAAGAAATATACTGGATATTTCAACGATATACAGGAAATAAATTTTTCTTTTACGGCATTACAAGTTCCTATGAGCTATATCCCTAATTATAATGTGAAAAACTTAAATGTTATAAAAGGGAGCTTTCCTAAGGATTTAAGTAATCAAATACTGATTCCTGACGTCTTTGCTCTTACACTAATACAAGATAGCAATTTCAGCAAATTAATTAATAGAGAAATAACATTAGATGTAGAATCTTTTGAGAAGAGAAAGAAAAAAGTTAACTATGTGATTGCAGGAGTATACGCCACTGATTATGAGCAAACTTTAACCACTGATTATCGCATTTACACAAGTTATTTTAACCAAAGCGATCAAGAAGGGTATCTTAAGGATGAAAGTTATGAATACTTCACAAACGTCTTGAGTGAAAATGAGCAGACTCAAAAGTTCAATGAGGAGATTACTAAAGACTATCCTTCATTTAAGAAGGCGGTAGGTACTGGTTCTAACGAAATGATAGTGGTAGCAAAATCTAAAGATCAACTTCCTACTCTTCACAAAAAACTACAACAACAATTTCCTTCGTATCATTTAGTTTCCCAGTATGATATTAAAAACGGAGAATTGTCAAACATATATTCTTCATTGATGAAGAGATTGGTAATAGGTTCAGCTATTATTGCGTTAATTATTGGAGTTTTAGTTGCTTTTTTGAATAAAGGCCATATTAATGATAGAAATAGAGAATTAGCTATATTGTATAGTATGGGATATTCAAAAAAGAATATCTTTTCAATAATTTCCTTTGAAACACTTTTATTATTTTCTGGATACTTATTTATATCCTATGTAGCTGCTTTGCTAATTAATGAGTTTTATTTAAGTACTACACCATACTTTTTACTGTTCAAAAACTTGTTATCTCTTAATATTTTAATTTCAATAGTTTTTTTAATGATATTAATTTTAGTAATTTCAATAATTTGGGGTGTGTGGGGTATTAAGCAAAAATCTTTGAAAAAACATTTGAATTCTAGCAGTTAGTTTTAATATATGCTTCTTGTTAGAAGTGAAAAATTTTCTATTATTTTTTTGAAAAGCTGTCATTCGAAGTTGTAGAATGCAATATATTGTAATGTGATTTTGCGAAAATTTAAGTACAGAATGAAAGAAGGCTTAACTGTTACCAAATGGTAAATTGAGTTTTCTTTCTTATTGTAGATTATCATATTAAGTCGAACGGTTAGAAAATAAAATAGCTCAAGTGGGTACACCGTAGTTAACGCGAATCAACTAAAGGAGTGTCCCAAAATGAGCAATGCCCACATGATATCATGGGAACGTGTGCTAATCGAGCGTTATTGCCTCGAAGAGAAATCGTTGTCCTATATGGCGAAACAGTTGAAACGAAGTAAAAGCACCATCCACTATGAATTGAAACGCTGTAAGCCATACAACGCTCTGTTGGCACAGGCTGATTACGAGGCCGAACGTGAAAACTGTGGCGCTAGACGATCGGTCAATCAAGAAGACGTCGATTATATCCTGTCCAAACTGAAGTTGGGCTTGTCACCAGAATGCCTCGTTGGACGGCACTGGAAAACGCATAAGAAACCCTTTCCAATTAGTGTCTCGAGCATCTATTGTTACGCGGCACTTGGCCTGTTCAAGCTGTCCCCAAAGCTTCTGATCCGTAAAGGACAGAAGTTGAAAAACAATGAAGTGGTGATCCGGGGCAAGCTGCCTCGTCTGAAAAAAATCCATGCACGTTTGGCGCCTCGAAGCCAAGTGGCCATTGGGAAGTCGACACCGTCATCGGCAAGTGAATTACAATACGGCCTTTGAGGTATTCATAAATTTCTTACCATGTTCGACTTGAATTGACAATTTACATATACATAAAAATCTGTTGCTGTACTGCCTGTAATGTCACCTATAGGAGATGCTGAAATAGTCAAAGAGGGGGAAGTATCTACATCAATGATTCTTGTACTTTTTTTTGAATTATCTTTTTGTTTGCTTTTTACTTCGTTCTTTTCAGTAATACCGAATAAACTTTTAAAACACTCATAAGTCCAGCCCCTTTTTGGATTGTATTTAATTAGTACCTAATAATAAGTATTGCTATTCGTTTGATTAATTATAGACTAGTTAGTTAATTATATGTAAATTTTTTCTATAATGGTCTTAGTAGATATTTTATTTATTAGTAAGGTAAGTCTGAGTAAAATTTAAAACACAATTCATGAATCATATTACTATCAAAAACGATGGTTTATAAGAGTCAGAGAAGAAGGA
>NZ_CP016542.2 GCF_001186155.3 Planococcus versutus
AAAAAGCGGTGGCAAAACGTTCGAAAATGCTGTCAGAGAAGCTTCTGAAGGGCTAAAGGGCGTGTCTACAATAACGCCAGAAAACGGCGTCACAAGCACACCGCCGCGGCGTCATGACGACGTCGCGACAGCCGTTATCTTGAAAAAATTGGAAGACATTGAAGAAGAGAATCGAAGTTTGAAGGAAGAGATGCGAAAACGGGATTCTTTGTTTGTAGAAGCCTTAGAAGAGATGAAGCATCAATTGGATCAGATAGAGGAACATCAGCAGCAGCTAGTTGCACCAATACCCGAAGAACCAGAGATAGATGCGTCAGAACAGTCCTCACAGGAGGAAGAAAGCGAATCTGAGCCGATAACGCCTAAAAAAGACACCGAGGTTTATGGCCAGGATCTGGAACAAATAAAGGGTACTGTTTTAGCGGAAACGAATGTAACTTAAGTGCAGTTAAGTTACATTTAAAACTCAAACTGCAGTAGCTAAGAGTGTCCATTAAAGATTGATAAATAGATGAGCTTTTTGAAATATATTGGATTACATGGTACTTGAATACAAAGGAGAGAAGAGGATCAGTTGATGATCTCTTCTCTCCTTTTGTATTCATAAACGTGTCTTTTTCCTGCTAAATTCACGTAGAAGGAATCAGTTTCGATTCCAACTTCTGGTTGTTGATTTGGTACACCTGGTCGCATAACAAGTCAATATCTTCGCTGTTGTGACTGGTCATGATGATGGTTTTCCGTTTTCCTTGAATTTCAACAATAACTGGCGGATGTTTTGGACACTTTCCGAATCCAACGCATTGAAAGGCTCATCCAGTATAAGGACTTCCTGCTTTTCCATGATCGCTTGGGCCAAGGCAAGCTTTTGCTTCATTCCCAGAGAATAGTTTTTCACTTTCTGCGACGCATCTGCTTTTAAGCCCACCGTCTCCATGGCTTCTTTAATTTCTGTTTCTCCGATCACATTCTGAATGGACGCTAATCTTTTCAGGTTTTCAAACCCCGTTTTATTCGCCAAATAGCCGGGCCGGTCGATGACAATCCCGAAACCCTTGGGAAATCAACGTCTTCAGTTCTGTACTCAGAGTCAATTACGATGGTTCCGCTATCCGGTTTCAAAAATCCACAGATCAGTTTAAACAAGACCGATTTCCCAGAACCGTTCGGTCCGACAATTCCATGAATTTTCCCTTTGGCAAATTCCGCATTCGCGTTCTCGAACAAGGAACGCCTTTAAAAGACTTGCTGATGTTCTTCACTTCAACGATCGACATGGCACTCCAACTCCTCAGTAAAATATATTCTTTCTCTTGTTGAAAATAAAAGCGACGATGCCCAGCTCACCCAGAAGATAGACCAATAAGATTCCCGTCGGTAATAGATTTCGTTGGCTTCCCCAGTCAAACTTCCTAACGCATTCAACCCAAAAGGAACAGGGACCTCTTGATGAATAAACGGAAGTCCACCTAAGATGAAAACAGCCAGGATAAGCACGCTATAAATGGGTTCTTTCCAGATGCACCTCACGATAAACGCCAAAAGGATGTAATTAAAAATCTGTAAAAATCCATTTACAAAATAGTGGTAACTCATCTCGATGACCGTAATCGGCACGTCGATGGAAAAGGTCATATTGACAGATTTCCCTTGTAAAACGCCAATGGCCAGAACGAGGACAAAGAGGAAGAACAGGAATTTAAGCACCTTGCCGGCCATTCCCTTGAGCAGGTTCAGAAACCAGACGTTCATCGATTTATACCGGATGAGGAGATAATAAGCCTGACTGCTCAACTGTTTATTCATGAAATCTTGAAAGTAGAAAACAATCCCTAAGAAAACGAGACAAAAAAATAAATAACTCAGAAGAGTATACCCGGTTTCAGAGACGCCATAAAAACGGAGGTAAAACAAATCCCAGACGGTCTGTGGCATCAACTCAAAATCCAATGCCGACGAACTGATTCCGAGTGTACACATCAGCAAGAAACTGAGGACCAGATAGTGCTCTTTCAAGCGTTTCTTCGCCTTTTCAATCCAGTGGGTTTTGAAATACACCACCACTCCAAAACATAAGCTTATCCCCAGTCCCAATACAAACAAGGCTGGAAGAAGAGAACCAAGATTGGCATACGCATATGCAGGGAAAATGTAATTTAAAACCTGCAGCCACATCCATTCAGAGGGAGGCTTTTTAAACGAGACAAGGATCCCGCTGAAGACCACGATATTTACTAAGAGAATCCCCTGTTTAGAATGAAAGAATAAGTGGACAGTTGCCAACAGACAATGGATAAACAAGAAAAAGAAAAAAAGAAGAATCACTTGTGAAAAAAGGGCGGTGAATGGCGAGTCGATGTATTGCTGTAATTGATAAATCCTGTAATTTCCAGGAGTGGACTGGGTGCTGAAATCACTCCAATTGAAATCAAACGGAATTTTAACCGTGACCAAGCTAGAAACAAAGAGACAAAGCGAAAAAAAGACGATAAGAGTGGGAATTATTTTTTTCATCGTATAAACGATCCATCCTGTGTAACTGCCTGTCCTCATGAGAACATCGTCTCTTCTTTCTGTGAGAACAATGTTACTGAAACTAAAAAGGAACAGAGGCAAGGCTAAATACAGCATTAAGAACGGGTCATTTAGGAGATCAAGTACAACATCCCATTTGTTCAATGGCAATTGATAAACGGTTGCCTCTGCCACAATGAAATTTCTGTTTTTGAAGCTGTATGGCAACAGAAAAAGGATGAAAAAGAACCATTTCCATGATGCAAACTCGTATGCCACGTGGTTGAGAAGCTTCATAGGAGATTGTCCAAGCGTTCAGCGTTTTCCTTTATGTATAAGAACAGCAACACACACATGAAAACTAAAAAGGCAAACGGAACAAAGGGCACCCAGAAGGATTGTTGGACAAAGCCGAATGGAAAGATGGAGTAATGGAACCTGAAGATGCGTAAACCAATTGCCCCTAACATAAAACTTCCCACCAGATAAAAGATATAAGGCAAGGCCAAGGCCAAGAAACGATTGTTCAACACAAGAAGCAACAGGAAACCGATGGACGCATAAAGCGCTGCATTTATTCCTATCCAGGTGGAATAGAAAAGGCCGTAAGCCAAGGGGCCATAGGCAAAGAGTTGGGTAAACGTGTGTTGAGATAGGGTGTATGATTCCGCAGTCAAATTGTTCAGGGCGAAGAAGCTCGTTTCTGCATTGGCAAACCCAGCCTGGATGTATTCATAGTGTGGCAACACATAGAAAGAAAGAAGAAACATAGTAAACGTGAACAAGAAAAAAATGCTGAAACACAAGAAGAAATTAGCGGAAAACTTCAAGGTTAAATAGTTCTTGATAGAAATCCTTGAACGTGTATAAAAAAGGAATCTATCGTCGATTTCCAGCGAAAAAGAACCCAAATAAATCAGCGCAACTAAAATTGGAAACGTTAGTTCCAAAATACCGCTTAATAAAAACGTAAAAATGTCATAAGAAGTTGAAAATTCGTAACTTCGGTGCACAATAAAAAAATAAATCAGCGGAAGGGATGCCAGAATCCCTACTGCGCAGAGGAATTTCCATGTGAGTTTATTGGTTATCTCTTTTGTAATTAAATACGCCACTATCATTCTCCTATCTAAGTTTGATCATATCTTGTCGGCACAACAAAAAAGGAGGTTACTGCTCTTTTTCATTCCACCTTTATATTGCAAGGTAATCTATTTATTTACATTATATGTTTATATTAGTATATTAAACAAGTAATTGTAATAATTTATTACAATTCATATTTTAAGGAAAAGGGGAATGCAATTATGAAAAAAGTTTTGGTCGGAGTCCTTTCTGCTTCTTTACTACTTACAGGAGGAGCTGTGACTTATGCAGGAACTGCATGGCAAAATAATATCAGCGTATACGTTCCGAACCATAACGGACCTGGTGGAAACACAAAGTACCAAACAAAAGCTACTAGTAGTGCTCAAGCTGGCTTAAGATTACACGCTACGCAAGGTGTGACGTTGGATGTAAGAACAAAAGGTACTAATGGTGCTGCTGCATGGAAAAGAGGGGTAAAAGGTGGAAACACTTATTCAGTTCCGAGTGTCACTGTATCTGGAAACCAAGAGCGTCTAGAATTTAGTAGCAATATTTTTGAAGGTAAAAACGTTAATGCTATTCTCGATTGGAGAAGTAACTGATCTATATTTCTAAATTAGTGAAGAGGCTTGAAATCTATTTTCTTTTAATATTTCTTTCATATGAAAAAGAGTGAGTGTTTCTTCAGAGAATCATGCACTCTTTTTCTATTTTCATTCTTATTTCTTTCCCCACTATTAAAATTTTAAGTGCTCATTTCAAGCTTTCTCTACTCACTTTGAATGTAACATAAGTCTAATTAAGTTACATTCAAACCCCTGAGTCTATTGACTTCGACGAAAAAACAAGCGAAACTAAACATACCTAAAAAAATGATACATTCAGATCGTTGATTCTACTGGGCTTGCTTTTCCTTGGCGGCGCTCTTTTTTCTTTTCTTTAAATTCCTTGAGTAGTGCAGTACATACGTATCTAACAATCAAATACAAAGGAGACTCGTAGCTATGAAAGACTATAGAATTGGAATTGCCTTATCCGTTGGGATGGCTATCTTATTGCTTGTCATCAATGCAGAAGTTTATCAAAACGTGATGTCGATTGCTTTGCCAATGATACTTCTTGTACTTCATGTTGTGGTCTATAAACAGTACCTGCGTGAGAAACGTTACGGCGTCTATTTTGGTTTTGTTTTGTTATTAGGGATTGTTGTTGTTTTCTCTTTTCCTGCCCTCACTCATCAACAAGCCGAAACAAAAGTCTCATCCAGCTATGACATGGAACAACTGGAGTTCACTACTGTTCCCGTAATCTCCTCGTGGAATCCGCTTGACCCCAAAGGGGCTTATCTATTCAGTGGAATTTCACGGACCGAAGGCAAGCTCGTGGTGTTCGTGAGTACAAAAACAGGGGAGGTTCATCAAACCAATCCTTGAGACGAAAGGAGTAACAGAGTTCATGACCAAACAACAAGAAATCAAAGATGTGCAGCCAATCCGTTCACTGGAACGCATTGAGGACATGAAATGGAGCTTGAAAAAGTGGTGCAGCGAACGAGATTATATTTTGTTTTTGCTCGGCATCAATTCCGGCTTGCGTGTTGGGGATCTGTTAGCCATCAAAATCCATGAGATCCAGGGCAAGAAAGTGGTGTCGTTGCGCGAAGGGAAGACCGGCAAACGGCGAACGATTCACCTCGGCAATATCTACGACGAACTGGATGCCTATATTCGCACGTTAGAGGGCGCTGAGTGGCTTTTTCCGAGTCGCAAGGGAAATGGACCGATTACACGCGTTCAAGCCTACAGACAGCTTCAGAAGGCCGCACAGATGGTCGATATCTCGGTGGGCATTGGCACGCACACCTTGCGCAAAACATTCGGCTATTGGCATTACAAGCAGTTCAAAGACATTGCCGAGCTGCAGAACATCTTGAATCATGCGCATCCGCAGATCACGTTGCGCTACATTGGCATTACGGACGAACAGATCGAGAGCAATTTAAAAACGTTTCGCCTGTAAAACTCCCAGATTTTATTCTGTGGAGTTTTTGTTTATGAAAAACCGTTTTTAAGGTGGTTTTTAGGCGTCTTAAAAACATTTGCTTGTATGTATTCAATTTAAACCTTAAAAACGCTTTTAGGGTGGTTTCTGTGCGTTTTAAGATGATTCAACATGCAAACAACAGCTGTCTTTTTCTAGGAACAGTTTTTTTGGGCTTGAAGTTGAAAGGTAACACTTTTGGTTCCATTTATTCCACCACCACCGTCTTGCGCGCGTATGCGTGTTGTTGGTGTTTTATATTACTTGTTTTAAATGTTTTAAGTGTTTTAGAGAAGGTCTGAGCCCTTGGTGCAACTGACTTTAATGAACCTAAACATCACACTTTTGATTCGAAACATCACACTTTTGATTCGAAACATCACACTTTTGATTCCTCAAACATCACACTTTTGATTCGAAACATCACACTTTTGATTCGAATTATCACAAGTCAATAATATGTGTTACCTGTTGTTTTTAAGAGGTTTAAAGGTTATTATTAAAACAATAAATATCGCACTATTTTTAAAAGTGATATTTAAATGCGAGGAGTGAAATGAATGGATTCAAATTATTTAGTTACACAGGGAAATCAATTGATTGAAGCTCGCCAAAAAAAACCACTAAGTACTAGAGAACAAAAAATTATTTTAACTATGGTTAGTATGATTGAGCCAACTGATGAAGACTTTAAAGACTATGTTATTTCCGTTCGAGAATTTCATGAAATGCTTGGATTAGAAGGACGAGAACATTATACGCAACTAAAGAAAATAGTAGAAGATTTGATGTCTAAAGTAGTGGAAATACCATCTAAAAATGATGGATGGGTAATGACCCACTGGGTGTCTAGAGCTGAATATGTAGATGGCTCTGGAACGATTAAACTTCGTTTTGCACCAGATCTTAAGCCTTACTTATTACAATTAAAAACAGCATTTACGTCTTATAAATTGAGTAACATTTTATCGTTGAAAAGTGGTTATTCTATTCGATTATATGAATTAATGAAAAAATGGCAGCACCTTGGCCGATGGGAGTATCCTGTTCAAGATTTGAAAGATAAGATTGGAATAGAAACTAATACTTACAAGCAATATGGCCACTTTAAATCTCGAGTTTTACAGCCTGCAGTTATAGAATTAAATAAAAAAACAGACCTTACTATAGAATTTAAAGAAATAAAAAAAGGGCGAAGCATCGAGAAGATTGAGTTTACTATCCGACATACTCCAGAAAAGGAAATTCAATTACCGAAAGACGAAAAGAAACAGGGAAAAGTTAAAAAACCCTCTAAATTTGAGCAAATACGCGCTCGATTAAACGAACAGACTGATGGTTATCGATTCGATACAGTATTCTTTGCACAGCTGCACCAAGGCGCGTCCCTTATCTGGAAAGAGGATGCCGAAAAGGAATTAGAATTCCTGATTCGCTACGTCAACGAAGAACAAAGCGTGAAAAATCCACTTGGATTCATCAAAGCCAAAATCACTTCGGCATGGGATGTTCATGAAGCAGGAGGGCACATTACGTTTGCGGATCTGCAGCCGATGAAAGAACGTCCAACCGGACGACAAGAAAGATTACCGGATTGGTTCACGTCTAGAGATCAACCTAAAGTCGCCGCCAAACCAAATCCTGAATTTGAAAAAGAGAAAGAAGAAACGCTCAAACGATTAGCCGCTAAAAAAAGAAAAGATACGTAAAATATGCTGCAGGCGTTCACGCCTTAAAAATCCGCCTTTGATTTTTCTGAAGACCAAAAATCAAAGGCGGATTTTTTTGTGGGTGCCTTTTCCTCTTTTTTAATTTGGTGAAGGTTCTTTTTTACATCCGAAGGCGACAAAGAGATGCCAGTCATCATCCCGATTTTGGGGTGGTGTATAACTGGGCACTGTCGGAATTTTTACCGCAGCGATCTTTTGTACTTGTCATTCTTTTTTCTAGCCATTTGTTTTCTGGATTTCCTTGAACAAGCAAAAACGAAAAGTTCAGCGAGAGTGCCCATTTATACGCAGTGATTTTTTTTCAAAAAATAACGACGTCCGCTGGATTTCCCGCAGGGGCTAAATCATCCAGAATAAACCATAGAAAACCGTCACTTAGGATTGATCTTTTTTATGTAAGCTTTACGCAACGAAGAATGAAAAAATAATGAAAAGTGAACCAACAATAAATATTGAACCTATAATTTTTCTTTTTTCTACCACATATTCCAGACCCATGAAGAAGAACATTAAAGATAGCCAAGCAAAAATAAAGTTCTCAAAAGGCTCAAAAGATGGATTAATTAATTTTAAAACCACTAAAATTAGCGTGATGATTGCTATCGAAATACTTACTTTACGTAACAAAAAATCCCCCCTAAAATTCTTAAGTGTATCGGCTCAAATAGTAACATAAAAAAATTTTACTTAATATTCTGTTTCTAATTCGAGTCTTAATTTTATCAACTTCGATCTTCTAGGTAGTTATAAAACTCCACTTTTTAAATCGTATCTCGAGAGAGAGCAAGATTATTTTTCTCTAACAAATGATTTAATTGCTTGAAATCTAATCTAGCTGTTTGAATTAATTGACTCACTTTTTCGCTGGTAATTTCAATGTCTTCACTTGCGAAAATTTACAACTTCTCGATTTTTCGAACTAACTCTATTGCTCTCTGTCTATATTCGGTATTGTCTAAATCAAGTCACAAAAAAAGTTGGTACACTTTTGTACCAACGTGATTATTTTTTGGTACAAAAGTGTACCAAAGTGATTTTTTCATGGTACAAAACTGTACCAAAATGAAAATTTAATGGTCCCACTCAAACACGAGGCTCTGCCTCGTCCCCCATTGGAAATGGGGGCACGTTTCCCTTATGCTCTTTCTCTGTTTTTGCTGGGTCCGTGAATTTTTCTGCATGATTTGAGCCCCTGCAGGAAACCCAGCGGACGTCGTTATTTTTTGAAAAAAAATCACTGCGTATAAATGGGCACTCGCATTGAATCTTGTTGTTCTGATTTTTTTTTTTGAAACGGACGAACCCATTCTAAAAAGAGAAGGGCATTTCCGAGGTGATCGACAGCAGCCAAAATTCCGGAGTGCCCAGTTATACACCACCCCAAAATCGGGGTGGTGATTGGGAAAAAATTGTCGCCTTCGGATGTATAAAATCAATCAATAAAAACGAAAAGAAGCACACGGATTTATTTAGCCATCTTGCCCAAATAAACGAAAACGAAAAAAAGAAAGCAAATGCCGATATCCAGCATCTACTTTCTTTTCTTCTCGCTTCCGATAACCTGTGATATGTAAACTTGTCTAATTATATTTAAAAGGGGCTTCTTTTTTTCTCTGTTTACTTATTATTTACTTTTTATTAATTAATGTTAACTTTTCTGTTTGTCCATTCCACGTAATCTCAACTTCTATTTCTTCGTCTTTTTGAATAACTGCACAGCCCTGACAGGCTCCTCTTCCAGTATTCGCTGTTCCCTTTACTAAAGGTACGTCGATTCCCGAAGAACTTCCCCCAGAGTATTTGATGCTATAATCCATGGTTTCCGGACCTGATTCTTCTCCTCTAAAGTTAATGGTGCCAGTTTGTTGCTGCTCAGTCGGATTAGAAACATCAACTACATAAAATACATCCCAATTTTCACTGCTGCCTGAAAAATTATACCGATCACTGCCGTTTCCACAACCACTCAAGATAAATAGTAAAATTATTAATGAAATACTTTTTTTCATTCGTCTTCCTCCTAGGAATTAATAATTTTCTGTACTGAGTTCTGTTATCAATATACCAAAATAAACCAATCCTTAATATAAAAAGTGGAATATTCATTCTTCTCTATTCTGAAATTCGTGCACTTAACTATTTCTTCATTTTTACAAACTCAATTTTGAAAAAGAGATGCAAGCATAACGGAACTCTTATAACATGAAAATAAAAGAGGTGGTGAGCGATTGATGATGACTCCCAGTGAAGTTTGTAAACAATTAAGTATTTCTACTTCGACGTTACGAAAGTACAGCCTTCGCTTTGAATCGGAAGGGATTCTTTTTAAAAGAAACAAAAGTAATAGCCGAATTTACACCGTCACAGAGGTCGCGGCGTTACGGGAGTCTATGACGCTCACA